>NZ_JAKZKW010000005.1 GCF_022808695.1 Fundidesulfovibrio soli | reverse complement strand
CCGCGACCCTGGCGGCCCAGGTTTCCCCCTCGGCCCCGTCCATCGACTTCGCGGCCGTGCAGACCAAGCTCCAGGGCCTGGTCAGCTCCGGGCAGCTGGGGCCGTTCTCCAACGGCTACTGGGGCCACCCGGCCATGAAGCTCTCGCCGGAAGCGAACCTGCTGTTCGTGGCCCACTACCTCCAGGCCCTGGCCCAGCAGGCCAACACCGCCAAGATGATGGCCCTGTTCGGCGGCAAGAACCCGCACCCCCACGTCACCATCCCCGGCGGCGTGACCAGCGGCAACGAGCTGGCCGTGGCGGCGAACATCACCAACTTCGCCACCCAGCTGACCGCCACCAACGACTTCATCAAGAACTTCTACATCCCTGACGTGGTCTACCTGGCCAAGCAGTACCCCGAGTGGGCCAAGATCGGCGGGTTCGACAACATGCTGGCCTTCGGCGAGTTCCCGTTGGACAAGTACGGCACGGGCAACTGCCTGATGCCCGGCGGCGTCATCATGGGCCGCAACGTGGGCAGCGTGGCCGCCGTGAACACGGCCTCCATCACCGAGGACGTCTCCCGCGCCTGGTACAACACCTCCACCCCGCTCAACCCGGCCTCTGGCGTGACTTCGCCCAACTACACCGGCTACAACCAGTCGGCCCAGTACTCCTGGCTCAAGGCCCCGCGCTACCAGGGCAAGCCCATGGAAGTCGGACCCCTGGCCCGCGTGCTGATTGCCTACGGCAAGGGCCAGGCCCAGGTGAAGGCCGCCGTGGACTCCCTGCTCTCCACCCTGGGACTGACCATGAACGACATGTTCTCGGTCATCGGGCGCACCGCTGCCCGCGCCATCGAGACCAAGGTCATCGGCGACGCCATGGTGGGCTGGCTGAACACCCTGAAGAGCAACATCGCGGCCAACAACCTCAGCACCTACGCCAGCAACACCGTGCCCGCCAACAGCACGGGCGTCGGCCTGGGCGAGGCTCCGCGCGGCGCCGTGGGCCACTGGCTGTCCACCGACGCCACCTCCAAGATCAAGAACTACCAGATGGTGGTGCCTTCGGCCTGGAACTTCGGTCCTCGCGACGCACAGGGCGCCTCCAGTGCCGTGGAGTCTTCCATGGTGGGCGTGCCCATCGCGGACTCCAACAGCCCCCTGGAGATCCTGCGCCTGGTGCACTCCTTCGACCCCTGCATCGCCTGCGGCGTGCACCTGATCGACGCCGAGGGCAAGGCCGAGACCCTGGTCACCGTGCGCTAGCCGTTTGACGCCAATCAACGAGAAGAGGGGGCTCCCGCAAGGAGCCCCCTCTGTTTTGTCGCGCAGGCGGAAATCCCTCCCGGCGGGTTGCCCGACACGCGCCGCCGGGGTAGCGTGACACCTCAGGATCGGCCTGCGCCGTGGCCGGACCGGCCTTCGCCGGGGACGGAACAACAAACCGAGGGTGCGCCCATGCTGCTGGTGAAACGCGTCTACGACGAACCCTCCCCCGAGGATGGCAAGCGCTATTTGGTGGACAGGCTCTGGCCGCGCGGCATCGCCAAGGTGGCCCTGCCGCTGGACGGCTGGCTCAAGGACCTGGCCCCGAGTGGCGCCCTGCGCGCCTGGCTGCACCATGACCCCACCCGTTGGGAGGATTTCGCCCCGCGCTACCGGCAGGAGCTGGAGGCCCCGGAAGCCGCCGCCCTGGCCGCCAGGGTCGCCGCCGAGGCCCGGGAAGGCACGGTGACGCTGCTCTACGCGGCCCGGGACCGGGAACGGAACCACGCGCTGGTGCTGAAGGATTATCTGGAGCGGCTGGGCGCAGGCGTTTGACAGCCTGTCGCATGATTCCTGCTGACATCGTTGCTCCAAAAAGCCAAACCCTCGCGTGGGAAAACTACACGCCGGGTTTGGCTTTTTCTCGCGCCTTGCCAGAGGTTGCTTTGAACGGGCTGCGAAAATCTGCTTTTTCAGCGGACTGTTAGCCCAATCCGCCACCGCGCCAGGGCAGGGGTGGGCAGGCAGGCCCGCCGCGTGCGCCGGGCACGGGACTCCTGGCACCGGCTGGCGGACCCGGCGCTGGAACCCACCCGGGGAGGGCTATTTCGCTTTCAGGATGCCCTGCAGGGTCCAGATTTTGCCGTCGACGTCATACCGGGCGTCGTCTATTACCCAGCGGCCCGACTCCTTGACCAGGACGAACACGTAGGGCTTCATCCCCTTGCAGCCGTTGCTCACGGTCAGGAGGGCTACCTGCGTTTCCAGCGTCAGGCCCAGAATACGCAACGGCTTGCCGCACTCGTCCTGGGCGTTGAAGAAGAGGTCAAAGTCGAGCCGCCCCATCCCTTCCTTGTTCCTGAGCCGCTGTTCGGCCTTGAACAGCTTTTGCAACGCGGTGGAGGCCATGTTCTTCTCCAGCGCGAATGCGATGGCCTCCGAGTCCCGCACTCCCAGAACCAGCCGCGAGTATTCCGCAAGCAGCGGCCGATATACCTGCAGGATGGCTTCCGATTCGTCCGCCGCGCAGCGCCCGTGGACTGGACCGGCCAGGAGGAAACACACCAGCGGCACCAGGCAACGGAATGCCAGCCGACGGAAATCGATGCTTGCTCTCGAGATCATGGGTGCACTCCTCACGTAAATCGGGTGACGGGTTCTCTTCCGCCTCATATGGGGAATGCTCGCCCTTGCATAGAACGGCATAGGTCCAGGTACGGAATCATGTTTCTGCGCCCGTGCCGCTTCTCAAAACCCATCCGTTCTGCTATTGAGCGCCTACCATTATCATCCCGGGCCATCCCCAGGAGGCATCCATGACCACCGAGAACTTTCCCGAGCTGACGCTGAAGGATGTCAGGCTGGCGGTCGAATCCGGCGGCGCGGCGCTCATTGACGTTCTTCCCCCAGAGCATTTCGAGCGCCGCCACATCCCGGGCGCGCTCAACGCCTGCGTGTACCAGGTGGTCTTCCTGGACGAGGTCGCCAAGCTGGCGCCCGACAAGTCCATGCCCATCATCCTCGCGGGCGCGGGCGCTGGCTCGATGGACGTTCACACCGCGGCCCAGAAGCTGCGCCGGGCCGGATACGCCAACATCTCCGTCTTCCCCGGCGGCATCGAGGAGTGCGCCGAGGCGGGCTACGTCCTGGAGGGCAGCGCGGCCCGGACGCTGGACCAGCCCTTCCCGGCCTTCGCCCCCGAACCCAGGCTCTACAAGCTCACCAGCGGCGACACGGCCATCCTCTGGACAGGCCGCAACCACAACATCAGCCACCACGGCACCCTCTCCGTCTCCAAGGCGGAGATGGACTTCACCCAGGGCGTGCGCAGCGGGTTCAAGGGCATCTTCGAGATCGACATGACCAGCATCGCCGACAAGAACCTCGAAGGCGACCCGCTCAAGGACGTACTGGAGGCCCACCTGGCCTCGGACGACTTCTTCTTCGTCTCTCTCTTCCCCACGGCCGTGTTCACCCTCACGGAGGCCACCCCCGCCGCCGAGGGCACCGCCACCAGGCCCAACTACGTGATGACCGGCCAGCTCTCCCTGCGGGGCGTGGGCAAGACCATCTTCTTCCCGGCCCACCTGCGCATGCTCGACGACGGCAAGATCGGCCTGCACGCCAACTTCGACTTCGACCGCACGGACTGGGGCGTGATCTACGGCTCGGCCAGGTTCTTCAGGCACCTGGGCATGCACGTGGTGTACGACCACATCTCGGTGGAGATCAGGCTCGTGCTGGCCTGAGCCCCTCCCGCCAACGTTCCGCAACAAAAAGGGGCCGGGTTCTTCACCCGGCCCCGCCGTTTCTGATCAGGAGCAGGAGGCTCGGCCTAGTTCCAGCCGGACTCCTTGTCGCACTCGGCCCGCTCTTTGGGGTGGGTCTTCTCCCACTGGGTGATGGACTGGGTCTCGTTGTCGCTCATCTTGTTGTTCATGCAGGTGCAGTACTTGGTGA
Source organism: Fundidesulfovibrio soli (assembly GCF_022808695.1). Classification (NCBI taxonomy): domain Bacteria; kingdom Pseudomonadati; phylum Thermodesulfobacteriota; class Desulfovibrionia; order Desulfovibrionales; family Desulfovibrionaceae; genus Fundidesulfovibrio; species Fundidesulfovibrio soli. The sequence goes on along the minus strand of NZ_JAKZKW010000005.1, from coordinate 164,462 downwards.
TGACTTCAACGGGCACCTTGGCGTCCTTGTTGTCCTTGAGGCACTGGGCGATCCATTTGGCGTCGTCGGCGTTGGCGAAGGCCATTCCGGCAGAGAGGAGAAGCGAGAGAGCGACAGCGGCGAGAATCTTCATGCCATACTCCTAGGTGTTGGTTGTTTTGGCGGGTTTCATAGAGGCCCCGTCGATCGGATCTATTATGAAATGCCAAACAGTTCTTACAATACCCGCAAACATTTTGCGCCACAAGTCAATTGTCCTCGGCCCTGTCAGGGCGCCCCTCAATACCAGGTCCCGAGGAGTCTTTTGCCGCTCTCCTCGTTGAGCCGCCAGCCCATGCGCTTGAGAAGTTTTTTCGTCATGGGGCTGGCCTTGCCGGTCAGCCACAATTCCACGCCACTGGCGGAAAGCTCGCGCGCCCTTCCCGCCATGGCCTCGATGATGGAGGCGTTCGTCCTGGTGCAGACCAGATAGTCCAGGGGGAAGGCCAGCACCAGGGTCCCGTCGCCGCGCTGCGCGCCCACGAACCTGCCCAGGCGCACGAAACGCGCCAGGTTGGCCACGGTGTTGTCGTACCCGGCGTACATGCGGGCCATGCGCTGGCGGAACAGGGCCACGTCCTGTTCCTGGGTGCCCGCCGCGAACTCCACGAACTCGGCCAAGCCCTCCGTGCCCCGCATGGAGGACAGCGCCTTGACGATGACGGTCTGCTGGGTGGGGGTGAACTGCTCGTTGTTGATGAACAGCCTGGCCAGGGATTCGGGCACCCCCGCGTCTAGGAGCGCCTGGCGGTTCTGCCTGCGCAGGTCGGTGGGGGGCACGGAGACGTCCACGCTGCCCATCAAGGCCGTGCCGCTCACGCCGGAAACCGCCACGCCCACGCCGCCGGGAATCAGGGCCTGCAGCGCGGAGCCGGTGATGCTCCCGGCGTAACCCGCCTCGGCAATGGCGTTGAGTTTGGCCTGGAGCACAGGGTTGGTGGAATAGGGGTCCACGCCGAACTGCTTGGCGTAGTCCCGCTTGGTCTGCGAGTAGCCGATGAGGTTCTGGAGGCGGCCGTCCTCGTATTTGCTTGGGGTGCTCTCCACCAGGCTCTCCTGGGCGCGCACGAACATCTTGCCCACCCCGGAGAGCGCGCCGCCCACGGTGTCCAGCGGGTCCGTGACCAGGTTCACCGCGCCCTGGACGGTCTGCTTGCCCTTGCCCAGCAGGGAGCCGCCGAAGGCCGACGTGCCCGCCAGCTGCTCCATCTTGTCCATGGCGGCGATCTCGGCGATGCGCGTGTAGAGCAGCGCCGTGGACTCGGCCCGGAAATCCCCGTAGCGGGAGTGGATGGTGTAGGCGTTGAGGTAGCCGTCGTTGGTCACGACGCTGTCCACGTTGTAGGACGGCCCTGAGAGGACGGCCTTGGGCAGCACGGCCCGGGCCTCGAAAGTGGGGGGCGTTTCGGTTTCCTGGGCCAGGGCCGTGGCTGAGAGCAGGGCCGTCAGGGCCAGGGAGGCCAGCAAGGCCCCCCAGGCCGCGCGATGCGTCTTCATCTCCGTCTTTTCCTTTTGCGAAAGGTTCTTGCCGCGGTTGCGGGCCGTCAGGGCCCTGGTTTCACATCCTTCCTGAGGGCGCTGTGCTTGCCGCGCTCCAGGTAGGTTTCGGGGTCGATCAGCCCGAAAATCTCTATGAGCTTGGCCACCAGGCTCGTCCACCCGGTCTGGTGGCTCGCGCCGATGCCCGCGCCGTTGTCCCCGTGGAAATACTCGTAAAACAGGATGTTGTCGCGCCAGTGGGGGTCGGTCTGGAATTTGTCCGCCCCGCCGAACACGGGCCTGCGGCCGTCCTCCCCGCGCAGGAAGATGCGCGTGAGCCGAGAAGCGATCTCCCGGGCGACCTCGAAGAGGTTCATCATCCTGCCCGAGCCCGTGGGGCACTCGATTTTGAAGGTGTCCCCGTAGTAGGTGTAGTAGTTGAGCAGCGCGCGCACGATGAGCACGTTCACGGGCATCCAGACCGGCCCGCGCCAGTTGGAATTTCCCCCGAACATGCCCGTGTCCGATTCGGCCGGGAGGTAGCCGACCCGGTACTCGTCGCCGTTGGCCATGAACTTGTATGGGCGCCCCAGGTGGTGGCGGGAGAGAGCCCGGATGCCGTGGGGACTCAGGAACTCCTCCTCGTCGAGCATGTGGGCGAGGATGCGCCGCAGGCGCTGCTCGTTGACCAGGGCGATGATGCCGCGCCCGCCGTGGCCGTAGTGGCCCGGCCCAGTCAGGTGAATGCTCTCCAGCAGCTCGGGCATGCGCCGCATGAGCCTGACGACAGACGTTGCGGCCCGGGGCATGCGCTCACGCTGCCAGGGCTCGATCACCGTCACCGCGCACAGGGGCAGCAGCCCCACCATGGAACGGACCTTGAGCCGCTGGGCCGAGCCGTCGGGCAGGCGCAGGATGTCGTAGTAGAAGCCGTCCTCCTCGTCCCACATGCCTTCGCCGCCTCCCTGGTTGACGGCGTTGGCGATCCACAGGAAGTGCTCCAGGAACTTGGTGCAGAGGTCCTCGTAGAAGGGGTCCTCCTCCACCAGTTCCGCGCTGATCTCGATCATGTTCTGGCAGAAGAAGGCCATCCAGGCCGTGCCGTCGGCCTGCTCCAGGTGGCCGCCCGTGGGCAGGGAGGCGCTGCGGTCGAACACGCCGATGTTGTCCAGCCCCAGAAAGCCGCCTTCGAAGACGTTCTTGCCGAAGCGGTCCTTGCGGTTGACCCACCAGGTGAAATTCAGGGTCAGCTTGCTGAAGCAGCGCCGCAGGAACTCCGTGTCCCCCTTGCCGTCCCTGGACTTCTCCGTGAGGTACAGGAACAGGGCGGCCCAGGCATGCACGGGGGGGTTCACGTCGCTGAAGTTCCACTCGTAGGCGGGCAGCTGGCCGCTGGGGTGCATGTAGCTCTCGCGCAGCATGAGCTCCAGCTGCTCCTTGGCGAAGTCCGGGTCCGCCGAGGACATGGCCACGGCGTGGAAGGCCAGGTCCCAGGCGGCGTACCAGGGGTATTCCCATTTGTCGGGCATGGAGATCACGTGGTCGTTGACCATGTGGAACCACTCCCGGTTGCGGCTGGCCCGCTCCTGCCGGTGCAGCGGATGGGCATGGTGCTGTTCGAGCCACTTGTCCGCGTCGAAATAATAATACTGCTTGGACCAGAACATCCCGGCCAGGGCCTGGCGCAGCACGCGGGCCTCGTCCTCGCTTGCCTGCCTGGGGGTCAGGGCCGCGTAGTACTCGTCCGCTTCGTGCTCGCGCAGCGCGAACAGCTCGTCGAAGTCCTCGCCGAAGGGCTCCGCGGCAGCCCCGCCCGGGCGCAGCCGCAGCCTGAGCACGGCTCCGGCGCCGGGCTCCACCAGCACGCGGTAGCGCGCCGAGGCCTTGGTGCCGGTCAGGCCCGGGTTCACCGCATCCCGCTCGCCATGCACCACGCAGCGGCCGATGCCGTCCTTGACGAAGGGCGTCCCGTTGGACTCTCCGTAGAGCCTGGCGCGGTTGGTGTCGTTCCCGGTGAAGAGCAGCTCCGGGTCCGCCTCGCAGCTGAGCACGTATTCGGGCAGGCTTTCCAGGAACAAGGGGTCGGTGTGGCGGGCCAGGATCTCCTTGCCGAAGCCCCTGTCCACGGCCTGGAGCACCGGGCGGGAGCCCCCCTCCGGCCAGGACCAGGTGTTGCGGAACCAGAGCGTGGGCAGCACGTCCAGCACGGCCGCCTCTGGGCCACGGTTGCACACGGTGACGCGGATGAGGATGTCTTCGGGCGAGGCCTTGGCGTATTCCACGAACACGTCGAAGTAGCGGTCCTGGTCGAAGACGCCGGTGTCAAGCAGCTCGTATTCCGGCTCCAGGCGCGTGCGTCGGGAGTTGGTCCGCACCAGCTGCTCATAGGGGAAGTCCTGCTGCGGGTACTTGTAGAGGTACTTCATGTAGGAGTGCGTGGGCGTGCTGTCGAGGTAGAAGTAGTACTCCTTCACGTCCTCCCCGTGGTTGCCCTCGCTGTTGGTCAGCCCGAAGAGGCGCTCCTTGAGGATGGCGTCGCGCCCGTTCCACAGGGCCAGGGCGAAGCAGAGCACCTGGTGGCTGTCGCTTATGCCGGCCAGGCCGTCCTCGCCCCACTGGTAGGCCCGGGAGCGGGCCTGGTCGTGGCTGAAGTGGTTCCAGGCGTCGCCGTCCTGGCTGTAGTCCTCGCGCACCGTGCCCCACTGGCGATCGCTCAGGTAGGGCCCCCAATACCTCCAGGGAACGCCGCCCTCCTTGGCTTCCGTCAGCCTGCGCTTCTCCTCGGTGGTCATGAAGCCTGCCCCCTGCGTTGCGGTTTTGCGGAAACGTACGCCCGGCATTCCGGTCATCCTTCGCGGACAGCCCAGCCCATCACGCGCTGCGCCCGGCAACGGCCGGGGGCCTTTTCAGGCGGGAGACCCGCTCCAGCCCGTATGTGAGCCGCCCGCCTACTGGTTCACCAGCAGCATCAAGGCCCCGGGCAGGCCCCGGGACAACCCCGGCTCCCGGAAGTTCGGGTTGGTGGTCCAGATCACGCCGTTTTCGCCCACGCCGAACAGCGCCTGCTGCTCCGGCGCGCTGGAGAGATTGTAGACCATGGAGCTGAACCCGCCCTGCACCAGTTCGGCCACGCCGTTCTGGATGCGGTACAGGTAGGACTTGCCCCCGTCCGTGTAGCCGCCGTTGGTGATGAGCGCGGCCCAAAACACCCCGTTCCCGGCGTGGACCACGCTCCTGAAGAAGGCCAGGGGGCCGGCCTCCTGCGGGGGGCGCCGCGTGATGCCCGCCACCGGCTGCCAGTTGGAGCCGCCGTCGGTGGAGTAGAAGGCGGCCTGGTTCTCGCCCAGGGCCACCACCATGCCCGGACCCGCCGCCACCGCGGTCAGGCCGTCTTTGGGGGAGAGGCCCTGCGCGCCCACGATGCTGGTGGTCCACGTCCCGTTGCGCCAGATCGCCAGGCGGCCTTCCTGCCCCACGGCGTAGACGCTCCCGTCCGGCCCGGCGGCGATGTCGGAGTAGGTGTAGGAGTTCGGGTCGAACTGGTCGAGGCAGGTGGTGGAGGCCGCGCCCGCGAAGCAGGGTTGTCCCAGGTTGTTGGAGGACAGCAGGACGGCGTAGCCGCCCGCCGCCTTGGCCACCCCGTTGATGGCCTGGGCCTGCCCGAAGAAGCCGGGCGGCTGCCAGTCGGACCAGGTGGAGCCGTTGAAGCGCTTCAGGTAATTGGCGCCGTCGCTGAAGGCCACGGCAGAGAGCCAGATGTCGTTGGAGGCGAAGACCTTGAAGGCCCGCAGGAAACTGTCGTTCAATCCCGCGACGGGGTGGCTTTGCAGCTTGCCCCTGCTCCAGGAATAGATGCCCGTGGCCTGGGAGATGTACATGGGGGCGAGCCACAACCGGGAGCCCAGGCCCGCGCCGCCCCAGGACAGGTTGTTCCCGGCCGTGGTCTTGCTGGAGAGGGCCGTGCGCGCGGCCGTGGCCCCGTTGAACGATTCGATGAGCCCCAGGTCGCCCGCCAGGAGGTAGCTGTTGCCCGTGAGCCTGGTGATGGCGTGCCGACCGGACAAGGGGACCGTGTCGAAATTGCCCAGCTGGTTCACGGCGCCGGTCCAGTGGCGCAGCGTCCCTCCCAGGCCCGCGAGCCACACGTCGTTCGGGCCGGTGCCGCTCATGGCCGCCAGATCGTAGCCGTTGAACAGCCCGCCGCCCTGGTTGACCATGCTCCAGGCCGGGGTCTGGGCGGTGTTGTCCAGCATGTACATCTGGCCGAAGTTGCCGCTGGCGAACACCGTGCCCGCGCCGGGACCCCAGACGCTCTCCAGCAGGTTGAAGGTGAAGGTGCCCCCGGAGCCGCCGTCCGTCTCGAACTGGGCCATGAGCTTCCAGCCCGAGGCGTCGCGGTGCAGCACCGTGCCGTAGGAGCCCACGGCGTAGACGTCGGTATCCGAGAAGCCGAAGATGGACGAGCAGGAGAAGTCGGACCGGGCGTTGGGGTGCGCCTGGTAGTCTATGGTCAGGGCTTCGAAGTCCCACCTGTTCTGGCCCGCGTCGAATCGCGCCGGGGCGTTGTAGTACTCGACCACGGCGAAGGCGCTGCCCGTGGGGCTGACCCAGACCCCGTTGACCACGTAGTTCTGGGCCAGGCCCTGCAGGGAGGGCGGCGTGGTGCGCGTCCAGGTCTGGCCGTTGTAGTGCAGCAGCACGCTGCGCTCGGCGTCGGTGGTCGACTCGGTGAAGGAGCTTCCGCCCACGGCCCATATGTCGGCGGGCCCCGACCCGGAAATGCCGCGCAACGGGGCCATGGTGCCGGTGTCCATCAGCGTGAAGGCGGTGCCGGATTTCTTCACGATCACACCGCCGTCGCCGGCGAAGTAGACCGTGGATCCGGCATCGGGAGTGTAGACCGACAGGAGCGTGTTGGCGGTGGGCGCGTAGTTGAGCAGCTTCCAGGGTGCGTCGGCCCGGGCGAAGGCGGGAGCCAGGGCGAGCAGCGACACGATCAGCGCGAGGAAGGCCGGTCTTGTGAACATGGCGACGCTCCGCAGGGGTGTTTACAGCTTGAGTTGTACCGCAAACGCATGGGAACGACTGGTCATGCTTGCCCCCGGCATAGCACTCCTCTGCCGGGCTGTGAATGGGTCAGGGCCCTTCCTGAAGCCTTGGGGGAAGACCTGGAGTTATAATTCGGCTACCATTGGGCCAGGATTCCACCCACGCGCGCCCGCCGGGACGTCTCCGGCGCGGCCAAGCGACCCTGGAGGCCCCATGCCCAAGACCTACCTCCTCTACCGTTGCGGCGAAGCCGGACACAGGACCCCTGTGACGTTCTTCACAGCCGACTCCGAGCAGGAAGCCCGCGAGGCCCCCACCTGGCTCAGGCACCAGCACCCGGACAGCCCCCTGCTGCACCTGGGGCCGGGGGAGTTCTTCGAGATCATCGAAGAGGGCAGGTGCCCGCCCCAGGAATGGGAGGACGCCAAGGCCCTGCTGGGCTCCGGCGCGGCGCGGTAGCCCTCGCTCCGTTTCGGCCCATGCCGTTCCGGCCTGTTCATTCCGGCTCCCCTGTTTCGCCCCATTGTCTGGCCCATATGTCTGGCCCACGCCGCCTGCCCCCGGGCGGCGTATTGTCCTCCACGACGCTTCCGGGTAGGCTGCGCCCTTTCGAATTTCCCCCTTCAGGAGGTTTCCATGGCCCGCATCGGCACGCCCAACACGGCTTCGGCCACCAGGATCATGCTGCTCGGCTCCGGCGAGCTGGGCAAGGAGGTGGCCATCGAGGCCCAGCGCCTCGGCGTCGAGGTCATCGCCGTGGACCGCTACCCCAACGCCCCGGCCATGCAGGTGGCGCACCGCTCCCACGTGGTGAGCATGCTCGACGCTGCCGCCCTGCGCGCCGTCATCGAGCAGGAGAAGCCCGACTTCGTGGTGCCCGAGATCGAGGCCATCGCCACCGAGGAGCTGCTGGCCCTGGAGGCCGAGGGAGTCACCGTGGTGCCCACGGCCCGCGCCGCCCGACTGACCATGGACCGCGAGGGCATCCGCCGCCTGGCCGCCGAGGAGCTGGGCCTGGCCACCTCGCCCTACCGCTTCGCCGACACCAAGGAGGAATTCCTGGCCGCCTGCGAGGCCGTGGGCTTCCCCTGCGTGGTCAAGCCGGTGATGTCCTCCTCGGGCAAGGGCCAGAGCGTGGCCCGCGACGCGGCCGGGGCCGCGGCCTCCTGGGAGTACGCCCAGACCGCCGGGCGCGCCGGGGCGGGCCGCGTGATCGTGGAAGGGTTCGTGGATTTCGACTACGAGATCACCCTGCTCACCGTGCGCCACGCCGGGGGCGTAAGCTTCTGCGAGCCCATCGGCCACCGGCAGGAGAAGGGGGACTACCGCGAGTCCTGGCAGCCCCACCCCATGAGCGCCGCGGCCCTGGCCGAGGCCGAACGCATGGCCAAGGCCGTCACCGGAGCCCTGGGCGGGCGCGGCATCTTCGGCGTGGAACTGTTCATCAAGGGCGACATGGTGCTCTTCTCCGAGGTGTCGCCCCGGCCGCACGACACGGGCATGGTCACGCTCATCTCGCAGGACCTCTCGGAGTTCGCCCTGCACGTGCGAGCCATCCTGGGCCTGCCCATTCCGGCCATCCGGCTTTACGGCCCGGCAGCCTCCCGCGTGATCCTGGCCGAGGGCGACAGCACGGCCCCGGCCTTTGAGGTCGCCCCCGAGGCCCTGGCCGAGCCGGACACCTCCCTGCGCCTGTTCGGCAAGCCCGAGGTGCACGGCGCCAGGCGCATGGGCGTGGCCCTGGCCCTGGGCAAGGACGTGGAGGAGGCCAAGGCCAAGGCCATCCGCGCGGCCTCGCACGTCACGGTGAAACTCTAGGCCTCCGCGCGGCCGGGGCGCGGGCCAGCCCGCGCCCCGGCTTCACTGTGCGGGCTGCCCTACCCTTCGGATTTCGCGACCTTCACGCGCCTGTCGCCCGTCCATCGGAGCCCCTCGCTCCGGTCATTCCCCACTCCTTGCGGCCCCGAGCCCGCCCACGTAGTGCACCACCAGGGAGCGCGCCAGCTGGGCCGCGCTGCGCGCCGTGACCACCTCCAGCTTGCCGCTGGTGGCCAGGGAGCCGATGCCGTGCAGGCTGGCCCAGAGCACCTGGACGGCCTCCTCCACCCCGGCCGTATCTCCGGGCGCGAACAGCGGCGCAAGCACCCGGGCCATGCGGGCCAAAATGGCCTCGATCCTGCCTGTGAACCACCGGGGCAGCTCCGAGCCTTGGCCCAGGCGGTACTCGAAGAGCAGCTCCCACAGCCTGGGGTGGCGCTCCACGAAGGCGAAGTAGGCCAGGGCCAGGGCCAGGGCGTCGGCCTGCGGGTCGCCCGTGGGGGCGGCCCCGGCGAGCTCGCCGTCCAGCAGCTCCAGGGTGCGCGCGTTCACCTGCACCACCAGGTCATCCAGATTCTTGAAGTGGTTGTAGAGCGTACCCGGGGAGTAGCCCACCGCCTCGGCCACGCGCCTGGCCGTGAGGGCCTTGAAGCCCTCTGCCTCCACCAGCCGCTGCGCCTCGCCCAGCACCAGCTCCGTCAACTGCTCGCGGGTGTGGTCCGACCGTCTGGCCATGCCTCGCCTCCTGCCGCTTCCGGGGTCCGGGCCGGAACTTCGCGGATGGATGAAAATTATATTGAACATTGTTCAGAAGCAAGCTATTCCGATTTTGAACGCTGTTCAATAAACAAGCGGCACCATTTTGAACAATGTTCAAAACAAGGAGGCACCCATGCATGCCGGTATCGTACTCGCAGCCCTGACCGCACTTTTCATCCCCTTCGTCTCCCAGGCCCAGGCAACGCCCGCCGCCAGGACCGGGGAGAGCCCCGCACGCAGCGCCAAGCCCCTGAGCCCAGGCGCCCAGGCCCTGGTGGACCGCGCCTTCGCGGACCTGGACGGCCGCAGGCCCCTGGACTGCCACGTGCACATCCTGGGCCTGGGCACGGGCGGCACTGGCGTGTACGCCAGCCCGGCTTTGCGCAGCTGGCTGCGCCCCTGGTCCCGCCTCAAGGCGGACATGGTGCTGTCCGCTTCCGGCGTGAAGGACCCGGCCCTGGCCGACCAGCAGTACGTGGCGCGCCTGCTGGCCCTGGCCCGCGATTTCCCCGTGGAGCCCAGGCTGGCCGTGCTGGCCTTCGACTGCCGCTACACCCCCGGCGGCGAACGCGACTTCGCGCGCACCGAGTTCCGCATCCCCGACGGCTACGTGCTGGACCTGGCCCGCAGCCACCCGGACACCTTCGTCCCGGTGGCCTCGGTGCATCCGAGCGACCCGCACGCCCTGGCCCGGCTGGAGAGCCTTGCCGCGCAAGGCGTGCGCGTGATCAAGTGGCTGCCCAACTCCCAGGGCATGGACCCCTCCGACCCCGGCTTCGACCCCTTCTATCGCGCCATGATCCGCCACGGCATGGCCCTGCTCTGCCACACCGGACACGAGGCCTCGGTGGCCTCCACGGACCAGCGCCTGGGCAACCCCCTGCTGCTGCGCCGCCCCCTGGACCTGGGCGTCACCGTGATCATGGCCCACGCCGGGAACCGGGGCACCAGTGAGGATCTGGACAACCCGGGCCGCCGCGCCCGCAACTTCGACCTCTTCCTGCGCATGATGGACGACCCGCGCTACACGGGCCGCCTCTACGGCGACATCTCCATGCTGGCCCAGACCGCCCGCAGCACCGGCGACCTCAAGATCCTGCTGGAGCGCGCCGACCTGCACCCGAGGCTCATAAACGGCAGCGACTATCCGCTCCCCGCCGTTGACATCTTCATGCAGCCGCGTGTTTTATGGCTGGCGGGTTTTCTGACGGACCGCGAGCGCCGCCAGCTTGGCGAGATCTACAGGGCCAACCCCCTGCTCTTCGATTTCGTGCTCAAGCGCACCCTGCGCCACCCGAAGACCGGGGCGCGCTTTCCGGCCTCCGTTTTCGTGGAGCACGCCGCATTCATCTGGCGAGGCGCGCCCGAGCCGGCAGTGACCCCGGCCGCGGCCAATTTCCCGGGAGGTTTGTAGTATGAACGCAGGCATCACCCGCGTGCTCGGCAAGCGCAGCTTCTGGCCCCTGTTCGTCAGCCAGTTCCTGGGCGCGGCCAACGACAACGTGTTCAAGAACGCCATCGCCATCCTGGTGATCTACCGCCTGGGCGAGGCCTCGGCCATGCCTCCGCAGGTGCTGGTCAACATCGCCTCGGGCCTGTTCATGCTGCCCTTCTTCCTGTTCTCGGCCACGGCCGGGCAACTGGCCGACCGCTACGAGAAGAGCGGGCTCATCCGGCTGGTCAAGCTCGCGGAGATCGCCATCGTCTCGCTGGGGGCCTGGTCCCTGCTGGCCGAAAGCGTATCCGGGATGCTGGCCGTGCTCTTCCTGCTGGGCGCCCAGGCCACGTTCTTCGGGCCGCTCAAGTACGCCATCCTGCCCGAGCAGCTGCCCGAGGGCGACCTGGTGGACGGCAACGCGCTCATCGAGGGCGGCACCTTCCTGGCCATCCTGCTGGGCACCATCGCCGGGGGCATGCTTGTGCTGGAGCAGGGCGGCATCGCCACCATCTGCGTCATGCTCGTGGGCTTCGCGGCGCTGGGCTTCGCGGCCAGCCTGATGCTGCCCAAGGCCAGGCCCGGCGACAGGGGCGTAACCGTGAGCCCGCACATCCTGCGGGAGACCTTCGCGGTCATGGGCCTGGCCAAAAAGAGGCGCGACGTGTTCCTCTCGGTGCTGGGCATCTCCTGGTTCTGGCTGGTGGGCATCACCTACCTCTCGCAGTTCCCGGCCTTCGCCAAGGACGTGCTCCACGCGGGCGAGCACGCCGTGACGCTCATGCTCACCGTGTTCTCCGTGGGCATCGGCCTGGGTTCGGCGCTGTGCTCCCGGATGCTCAAGGGCGAAATCTCCGCCCGGCACGTGCCCCTGGCCGCCCTGGCCATGAGCGCCTTCGCCTTCGACCTCTGGCTCTCCTCGGCCCACTTCGCGCACCTGCCCGCCGAGGCTCCGGTCATGGGGCTCTCCGCCCTGCTGGCCATGCCCGGCGCGTGGCGGGTTCTGGCGGACCTGCTGCTGTTCTCCGTGGCCGGCGGCGTGTACATCGTGCCGCTCTACGCCATCCTCCAGGCCCGCAGCGAGGAGCACGAGCGGGCGCGCATCGTGGCCGCCAACAACATCATGAACGCGGCCTTCATGGTGGCCGCCTCCCTGGCCGGGGCGGGCATGCTGGCCCTGGGCTTCGGGGTGGAGCAGGTCTTCCTGGCCGTGGCCGTGGCCACCCTGGCGGTGGCCGTGTACATCTGCAAGCTGCTGCCCGACGCCCTGTTCAAGGCTTTCTTCGTCTGGCTGCTCAGGGCGCTCTACCGCGTGGAGGTCCGGGGCGTTGAGAACCTGCTGGCCGCCGGGGAGCGGGCCGTGGTGGTGGTCAACCACGTCTCCTTCCTGGACCCGGTGCTCCTGGCGGCCTTCCTGCCCGGGCGGCCCGTGTTCGCGGTGAACAGCTTCGTGGCCCGGCTCTGGTGGGTTAGGCCCTTCCTCAGGCTGGTGGAGGCCTTCCCCATGGACCCCACCAACCCCATGGCCACCAGGGGCCTGATCCAGGCCGTGCAGGCCGGGCGGGTCTGCGTGATCTTCCCCGAGGGGCGCATCACCACCACCGGTGCGCTGATGAAAGTCTACGCCGGGCCGGGCATGATCGCCGACAAGGCCGACGCGCCCCTGGTGCCCGTGCGCATCGAGGGCGCGCAGTACACGCCCTTCTCGCGCCTGGGGGGCAAGGTGCGCCGCCGCCTGTTCCCCAAGATCACCATCACGGTCCAGCCCCCGCAGCGCTTCGAGCTGCCCGAAGGGGCCAAGGGGCGGGAGCGCCGCCGCGTCATCGGGCTCAAGCTCTACGACATCATGTCCGACATGATGTTCGCCACCTACGACCGCCGCCGCACCCTCTTCGCCGCCCTGCTGGAGGCCATGCGCACCCGGGGGCGCGGGGCCGTGGCCTGCGAGGACGTGAACCGCTCGCCCCTGAGCTGCGGCAGGCTCGCGGCCGGGGTCATGGCCCTGGGACGACGCGTGGCCGCCATGGCCGCCCCGGGCGAGACCGTGGGCCTGATGCTGCCCAACTCCAACGCCTCGGCCGTGGCATTCTTCGCCTGCCAAGCCTTCGGACGCGTCCCGGCCATGCTCAACTTCACCTCCGGCGTGCAGAACGTGCTCTCCGCCTGCGACACGGCGCGCATCGCCACGGTGCTGACCTCACGGCGCTTCATCGAGCAGGCCGGACTGCAGGCCCTGGCCGAGGCCCTGGCCGCCAAGGTGAACCTCGTCTTCCTGGAGGACCTCAAGGCGCGGATGGGGCTGGCCGACAGGCTGTACGGGCTGGGCGCGTCGCTCCTCCCCGAAAGGTTCGCCCCGGGGCTGCGCCGCTCCTGCGACGACCCGGCCGTGATCCTCTTCACCTCCGGCTCCGAGGGCGCGCCCAAGGGCGTGGCTCTCTCCCACGCCAACATCCTGGCCAACTGCGGCCAGCTGGCGGCGCGGGTGGCCTTCTCCGCCTCGGACGTGGTCTTCAACGCCCTGCCCGTGTTCCACTCCTTCGGGCTCACGGGCGGCATGATCCTGCCGCTGATTTCGGGGCTGCGCACCTTCTTCTACCCCTCGCCCCTGCACTACCGCATCGTGCCCGAGATGGCCTACGACACCAACGCCACCATCATCTTCGGCACGGACACCTTCCTGGCCGGCTACGCGCGCGTGGCCTCGCCCTATGACTTCTACAGCGTGCGCTACGTGTTCGCGGGCGCGGAGAAGGTGCGCGACGAGACCCGGCGGCAGTGGATGGAGGCGTTCGGGCTGCGCATCCTGGAGGGCTACGGGGCCACCGAGACCGCCCCGGTGCTGGCCGTGAACACGCCCATGCACTACAAGGCGGGCACCGTGGGCCGCCTGCTGCCCGGCATCGAACGCCGCGTGGAGCCGGTTCCCGGCGTGGAGGAAGGCGGCCGCCTGTGGGTCAAAGGCCCCAACGTGATGCTCGGCTACCTGTGGGCTTCGAAGCCCGGCGTGCTGGAGCCGCCCGCGGACGGCTGGTACGACACCGGGGACATCGTCTCGGTGGATGAGGCAGGCTACGTGCGCATCCTGGGCCGGGCCAAGCGCTTCGCCAAGGTGGGCGGGGAGATGGTGCCCCTGGGCCGGGTGGAGAGCGAGATCTCCGCGCTCTGGCCCAAGCAGGCCCACGCCGTCGTCGCCCTGCATGGCGGCAAGGGCGAGCGCCTGGTGCTGGCCACCACAAATGCCGGGGCCACGCGCTCCGAGATACTGGCGCACTTCCGGGCGGCGGGCCTGCCGGAGCTCATGGCGCCCAAGGCCATTCAGGTACTGGGGAAGATGCCGCTGCTGGGCAACGGCAAGACCGACTACGTGAGCGTGCAAGCCCTGGTGGAGGCGGCCGAGGCGGCCCGGCGGGAGGGGGGAGGCGGCGAATAGCCGAACCGGCCAACCAACGCAAAGAGGCCGCCCGTCACCGGGCGGCCTCTTTCGTTCCGATATCCGCGCACAGCCGCGGGCGTCTGGGGCCGCACTTCGGCCTCAAGGCTGCGCGCGGCCCGTTCAGGGAGCGGGTTCGACGCTATTGGTCACGGAAATCTTGGCCAGCTCGCGGTCCCTGGCGTCCAGGGCCTTGACCTGCACCTGCACCTGGCCCGGCTTCTCCTTGGGGCAGGGCATCTGCCCGGGCCCGTACATCGATCCCTTGGGCACCATGGCTTGGGCCCCGTTGATGTAAAGGCCCGTATTGGTGGTGGTGAAGCCGAAATCCTGGTTGAATATCTCGGACCCGAACTCGAAGTTGAGCACCTTCACGTTGAGTTTCTTGGTCTCGGGCGGGATGTTGTCGATGTGCATCTCGGGGGAGATGTTCTGGCACATCTCCACGGCCTTGAAACCTACCCTCACCCCGAAGCCCTTGGCCAGATCCACCCCGTCGCTGGTCTTGGGCGCGCAGCCCGCAAGCGCCAGCGCCGCCAGGGCGGCGTATGCGACCGTCCGTCTCATCCTCTTCATGGAGCCTCCCCGCCGCGGTGGCCATGCCTGAGCAGTCCCGGCCGGAGCGGAAATCATGGCCGGGCTGCCATGCCGTAACACGGGCCGAAGGCCCTTAGGAACAGCGAATCCGCTTGGAGCAAACTGGGTCACTTCGGCAGGCGGCGCTCCTGGGCGGTCTCCAGGGATTCCTGTACGGAGCGCGCTGGGGCCCGCGGGATGAGGAGGCGCTCCGCCCCGAGAACGGACGGATCAGGGAGCCGCCGTTTCCGGCGCGCTCAGGCGCAACAGGAGCGGTTGCGGCCGCCCTTCTTGGCCTAGTACAGGGCCGCGTCCGCCCGGGAGAGCAGGCCGTCCGGCTCGTCGCCATCGGCCAGGGCCGCCACCCCGGCGCTGGCCGTCTGCGGCCTCTTGCTTGAGAAGCCGTGCCCAGCGATCACGGCCACGATCCTTTCCGCGACCTTGAGCGCGCTTTCGGCGTCCGTCTCGGGGCACACGATCAGGAATTCCTCGCCGCCCCACCTGCCGGGCACGTCGATATCCCGGACGTTGGCCCGCAGCAGCGCCCCGACTTCCGCGAGCACGCGGTCGCCCGCCAGGTGCCCCAGTTCGTCGTTGATGAGCTTGAAGAAATCCAGGTCGATCAGCACGAGGGAGAGGGGCCGCCCGCTGCGCTTGGCCCTGGCGCACTCGTAGCCACCACGGCGTTGAGCTTGGTCCTGTTGGCCAGACCCGTGAGGGCGTCGGTCCTGGAGATGCGCTCCAACTCCCTGTTGTGCCTCCTGAGCTGCCAGACCCAGGCGCCGGCCAGGGCCACGACCCCCAGCAGCACCGCGGAAACCTTGTACAGCAGGGAATAGTCCACCACGGTCTGCACGTTGATGGAGACGTGCCTGTTGACGATGGCCCCGCGGTCCTGACCGCTGATGGACCTGATGCCGCGGTTGACGATGCCGACCAGCTTCTCCTTGTCCTTCACGAGGCCGACGCGCAGCTTGTTCGTGTATTCCGGCAGCTGGCCCGCGATCTTGAGGTTGAACCAGCCCCCCTTCTTGATGGTGTAGGCGGCCATGATCATCGAGCGCAGGGCCATGTCCGCCTTGCGCTCCGAGACCATCCTGAAGGCGTCCGCCTCGCTCTCCACGATGACGACCTTGATGTTGGGGTAGTCCTTCCTGATGAACTCTTCGATGGAGGTGCCCCTGGGCAGCACCAGGGTCTCGTTCACCAGGCCCCCCGGGTCCGAGATGAAGTCGTGCTCCTCGCGGGTGATGAAGACGTTGACGTCCGTGAATATTGGCTCGCTGAACGACAGCCATTCGCTCCTGGCGCGGGTCTCGTTGAGGAAGCTCAGGGCCTGGCACCGACCGTTCCTGGAGTAGTCCAGGCTCTGCTCCCAAGAGTTTGTCGGGACCAGGCGGAAACGCAGGCCCGTCCTCTCCGAAACGAGCTTGAGCAGGTCGGCCGCTATGCCCTCATGCTCACCCTTCTCGTTGATCGATTCGAAGGGGACCCAGTCTGGATCCACGCAGAGCGCCACATCACCTTCCTTCTCGAGGTAATAGCGCTCCAGGTCGGTCAACGCCGCCTCCGCGCAAAGCCCCGGGGCAGGGAAGACCAGCGTGGACAGCATGACCGCAAGGGCGAACGTCACGCCGGAGACGGTGCGGGTCAAGGCCAGAGCCCTCCACAACCAACCTGTTCGCACAATCGCCCCCGGAAGCAGCCTACGCCTTGTTGTTGATGCCTGGCGAGCCGGACGGCCCGCAGGCGGCGTTGCCCCGCCACGGGGATGAACATGCACCCGAAGGCCCCGAATATTCAAGCCCGTCCTCGGACAGACAATTCGGGACGCGCCTCCCCGCCGCACCGGCGCCTACCCCATTGACGATGCCGCTTGGCGAATATTTCTGTTGCCACGTCGACTCAAATTGATATTCATGGTCACTCAAACCAAACGGGTTGCGGATCGCGACCCGGGGCGCACATCTGCACGCACGGCCGGAGCTCTGGGGCAAGCAGCCAGGCGGCAAGCCCTCGCGGGCGACGCCCGGCCGTTGCGTGTGCCGTACATCTCCGCAATGTGGATGGCGTCAGGACTACTGGACAACCTCAACGCGTTGCGAGGGCAGATCGATGAAATTCCTCATGGTCCCCCTGATGACGTTCCTGTTGTGGCCGTTCCCTGCGTCCGCCTTCGACCGTTTCGACATCGTGACCACCGAACAGGTCCGGGAGATGCTCACCGCCCGCGAGGCGGGCACCGGCGAGGACTTCCTGCTGGTCAACACCCTGGACGACATCATCTACCATCACGAGCACATCCCCGGGTCCGTGAGCCTGCCCTGGACCCGGGTGGCCGACTACGAGCCCGTGCTCGGCGGCGACAAGGCCAAGTGCCTCGTCTTCTACTGAATGGGCTCCAGGTGAGTATTCGCCTACAAGGTGGCGGTCGCCATCAAGAACCAGGGTTACACGAACATCAAGATCTACAACGGCGGCATCAAGGACTGGAAAAAGGCCGGGCTGCCCGTGGCCTCCATCGAACCCCTGCCGGAATATTCCGGCGCGATGGTCACCGGGGAGGAGGTTTACGCCATCATGCAGCGCAGCGAGAACTGCACGGACGAAAACGGCAACCCGCTGCTGACCATCCTCGACTTCCGCATCGAGAACTCGCTGGAGGAGGCGGACGGCGGCCTGAAGCGCATCAAGACGCGCTGCCCTGTGATCACCTGCCTGCTGGACGAGGTGCGCCTGCCGGAACAGCGGGCCCGCATACCCAAGGAGGGGCTCGTGGTCACCATCACGGAGACGGGCAACCGGGACGATGTAGCCATGCGCTACCTGAGCCTGTTCGGCTACACGAATGTGAAGGGTCTGGAGTTCGGCATGCGCGGATGGATCAAGAGCAAGCTGCCCATAGAATAGCCTAGGGAAGACGATGCCTCTGCCCTCCATAGGAACCCGCCTCTACCAGCTTGTGGTCCTGATGTGCCTGCTCGTGGGGCTGGCCATCTCCATGCTGGTGCTGAAACGGGTCGACTCCCACATTCAGGAGCGGACGCAGGAGGCGCTCCGGCTCGACAAGGCCCTGAGCAGCCTCGACGCCGACGAGGAGGCGGCCCTGCGGGGCGAGACCCTCGCGATGCCCTCCGGGCACCTGCGGGTATCCGAGAACTTCAAGGGCCAACTGACCCCCGAGGTCGAACAGATGCTGGCCACGCGCGGTGCCGTTTTCGACCAGCTCCTGACCCTGACCCGGCGCATGGAGGACGAACACACCAGGGTCTTCTCCAAGCTGTTGGATATCACGGACGCCATCCGCTACATCCACCAGCACCATGCCGCCTACCTGCAGAACCTGGTCAACCGCGAGGCCATCTCGGTGGCCTCTCCCTCCGACCGCGACTCCCGGCGCAGGCTGAACGAGTCCGCCAACACGGAGCTGTCCATCATCCGCGAGTCCCTGAACATCTATACGTCCCTCTTCGACATCCACGCCGTGTTCTTCAAGCTGCAGCAGGCCGGGCCGGAGGGGGTCGGGGAACTCTTCCACAAACACATGGCCCGGTTCAACGCTTCGATCTCCTCCTTCGAGGACTACTCCCTGGACGCGCAGGACGGCCTGCTGATCGAGGAACTGCTGCTCACGGGCAAGAACTTCGAGCAGTCCTTTTCCGGGCTGGTGGAGATGGCCAGGGAGCGCGTGCGCCTCCTGCGGCAGCTGGCCGAGAGCAAGGCGGCCCTGAATGTCACCACGCTGAAATTCCTCGCCGAACAGGACGCCGAGGTGCGCAAGGCCCAGCTCCGGTCGGACATTCTCCAGACCACCTTCATCGCCGTCATCATGGTGTTCGCGGTCCTGTTCATCGCCTACTGCTCCCAGCTGTCCAAGGCGGTGAAGCGCATCGCCAGCGAGGCCCACATGCTCCAGAAGGACCTGGGGCACCGGGTGGACGCGGATTCGGCATGGTTCGACGAATTCCAGGCCGTCTTCATCACCTTCAACACCATGGCCGGGACTCTGGGCAGTCAGATGGGCCAGCTCACCTCCCTGGCGTTCAACGACACGCTCACCGGGCTGCCCAACAGGACGCACCTCCTGCACCGCCTGGAAATAGCGATCATCGCCTCGCGCAAGAACCCGGACTACTTCTTCGCCGTGGTGTTCCTGGACCTCGACCGCTTCAAGATCATCAACGACAGCCTGGGGCACGAGTGCGGGGACGAGGTGCTCAAGACCTTCGGGCGCACCCTCGGGGAGTGCGTCCGCGACGGCGACACGGTGGCCCGACTCGGCGGCGACGAGTTCGCCATCCTGCTGGAGAACCTGCGCACCCGGCGGGAGGTCATCCAGGTGGTCAAGCGGATCAGGGCCCGCATATCGAAACGCATCTCGGTGTCCGGGTTCGGGCTCATCGTCCAGGCGAGCATCGGCATCTCGATCAACCCCAAGGGGCAGAAGCCCGAGGACATCCTGCGCGACGCCGACATCGCCATGTACGACGCCAAGAAGAAGGGCGCGGGCAAGTTCAAGGTCTACACTCCGCGCCTTGGCGAACAGGCCCTGCGCGTCCTGAACATGGAGCTGGACCTTCGCCAGGCCATCGAAAGGCTGGAAATCGAGGTATACTTCCAGCCGATCATGGAGCTGGAAACGGGCAGGCTCCACGGCTTCGAGGCCCTGGCCCGCTGGCGCCACCCGGATCATGGGGCCATCCCCCCCTCCAAGTTCATCCCCCTGGCCGAGGAGACCGGGCTGATCCTGCCGCTGGGCAGGCTGGTGCTCGCCCGGGCCTGCGGATACGCGGCCCGCTGGAACAGGGCCCTCGGCCCCGGGCAGTCCTTGATCGTGCACGTGAACCTCTCGCCCAAGCAGTTCTGCAACGCCGGGCTGGTCCAGGAGGTTGCGCGCGAACTGAACGCCAACGGGCTGGCCGCTCACCTGCTGAACCTGGAGATCACGGAGACCATGCTCATGGCCAGCACCATCAACGCCCTGAGCATCATGAACAGGCTCAAGGACCTGGGGGTCGGCCTCTCCCTGGACGACTTCGGGACCGGCTACTCCTCCCTTGGCAACCTCCGCGACTTCCCCGTGGACACCTTCAAGATCGACCGCTCGTTCATCACCAGGCTCTGCCACGACAAGAAAACCGAGGACATGGTCCAGCTGGTGCTGGCCATGTCCAGGACGTTGGGCAAGGAGGTGGTCGCGGAAGGGGTGGAGAACGCCGGGCAGGTCGCGCTGTTGCTCAGCCTGGGGTGCAGGCTGGTGCAGGGTTTCTATTTTTCCCGCCCCTTGAGCCCCCAGGACATGGACGCCTTCATAGAGTTCGGCGTGCCGCAACTCCAGATGGCCTGAGCGCCCAAGCCCCCGAGGGGGCGCAGGACCATCCCGCCGTTGCGCCGCCATCGGCTGAGCCTTCGCGCGGCTGCTCCGGCCCGGGCTCCGCAACCCGGTGCCGCGCTGCCCGTCGCCCCGCCCGGATGGGTTCGCCGTGCCTGCGCGCCTCGCCCGGCCCCGGCAAGCCGCCGCTCACGCCCCGCCGTTGCGGAAGGCCTCGATCATGTCCCAGGTGAGGCTCATCAGGGATTCGGCAGCGGGCAGCTCGTGCCGGCCGAACCAACGCGCCTCCGCCAGTTCGGCGGTGTCCAGCGTCACGGCCGGGTCGCCGTCCAGGTCCGCGAAGAAGCCCATCAGCAGGGACTGGGAGAAGGCCCAGGGCTGGCTCTTGAAGTAGCGCAGGTTGGCCACCTTGAGGCCCACCTCCTCCATCACCTCGCGCGCCAGGGCGGCCTCCAGCGTCTCGCCCGGTTCCACGAACCCGGCCACCAGCCCGTAATTGCGGTACTCGCCCCGCGCAGTCTTCACCAGCAGAAGGGACTCGCCGTCCACGATGCCCACGATGATCACGGGGTGGATGTTCGGGTATTTCACCACCCCGCACTCCGGGCAAGCCAGGGCGCGCTCGTCCGCCTTGGGCCGCATGGGCGCGGCGCACCGGCCGCAGTAGCGGTTCCTGCCGTACCAGGCCGCGATGTGGACCGCCGTGGCGCAGGCGAAGGCGAGCTGGGGCGGCTCCAACCTGAACAACAGGCGCATGTTCGAATACCCGAACGGCCCGAAGGCCTCGGCTTCGGAGGTGAAACCGTAAAAACCCGCGCCATCCATGGAGAACATGTAGGTCAGCGCGTCCGCCCGGCCCTGGAGCGCGGGCGGCAGCTCCCCGAACCGGGGGAGCGACGGCCCGCCGCCGCTGTCACAGAGCAGGACCTGGCCGTCCCTCACGAAGACGACGTGGTCCTGCCCATCAGGCGCGCCCCTGCCGGGGTCGTATGTGATCGTGTGGGGATCGATATCCTGAAACATTCCTCGGCCCTTCGTGAATTGGAGACTTCGCCCGGGCGGGACAGCGAGGCGCCCGGCCCTGGCCCGCCCTTGTCGTCCCCGGGGAGCACCGCGTCAAGGGCGGCGCATCGCGTGATGCCTGCGGGCCCGGCTCAGCTGGAAAACCTGAAACCGTCCTTCCCGTCCGCCTTGGCCAGATAGAGGGCCTGGTCCGATTTCTTGACAAGCCCCTCGGCGTCGTCCCCGTTCTGGGGGAACAGGGCGATACCTATGCTCGCGGTGACGGAAGCGGCCGTCCCATCCAGAAGAAACGGGCTTCGCAGGGACGCGAGGACCTTTTCGGCAACAAGCCCGGCGGCCTGGGCCGTTTCCAGCTCCCAGAGCAGGAGCACGAACTCGTCGCCCCCGAAGCGGGCCACGGTGTCCACCCGGCGCAGGACGCCGGTGATACGCCCGGCCGCCTGCACCAGCAGCTCGTCGCCGGCGGCGTGCCCCAGCGTGTCGTTGACCTGCTTGAAGCCGTCGAGGTCTATGGACATGACGGCCAGCATGGTCCCGCCGCGTTTGGCGTTCTCCAGCGCCACCGCAAACCTGTCGCGAAAGAGCGACCTGTTGGGCAGCCCCGTCAGGGCGTCGTGCGTGGCCATGACCTCCATCTCGTCCTTCAGGGCCTGGACGTCCGCGAGCAGCCGCCTGTTGACCACCAGGGTCAGGCAGATGGAAAGGCAGGCGTTGAGGGTGGTGTACAAGGTGATGGCCAGCGCGTCCGCCACGCCGGAAATGAAGAAATCGTTGGTGTGCAGTGGGTTGGCCAGGGTCATGGCGATGCGCAGCGCGCTGGCCGCGATGTAGCCTGACAGCACGTAGCCCGCGAGATTGGTGATGGCCCTGAAACGGGGCGGAGCCTTCCTGAACAGCAGCCAGCAGGCCTGGCTCATGATCAGGATTATCACCACCGAAACGGTGATCTGGCGCGCCTGCATGTCCGGCCGGAGGTAGGTGAACACCGCCATGGCCCCCGTGAACAGGGCCAGGAGCGCGACGTTGCGCCATTGTCCGGCGCTCTCCCCCACGAAGGCGGCGAACCCGGCGAGCAGGCCCACCGAGCCGGACTGGATCAGCAGGTTGGCCAGCACGATGCTGGCGTAATCCGGCACCAGTCCCTTGAGCAGCACCAGGCTCAGGCCGGCGGACTGGCAGACCATGCTGGCCAGCCAGAAGCCTGTGCCGCGATATCTGCGCCGGTGCTCAACCCAGAGGATTGCCGTGGCCCAGACGCTCACGGCGACGATGATGAGGTTCATGACCAGAAGGGTCATGATGTCGAGCTTCATGGAGTTTTCCGTCCGGCGTGCGTATCGATCCCGTTCCCGCCCGGCATTGCCGCCGCGCGTTCAAGGCGTTGATAATACCATCGGGATGTCAAACGCTCAATACCGGCGCCCACCATGCCCCGGAGGATGGCAGGCGGGCATCGGGCACTCGCTTATAACCTGCTGTCGGAGGCGGAGTCGTCCTCGGCGTCCCAGGGGGGGCCGAGCCTGTCGCGAATGGTCTGATAGAAGTCCCCCTGTTTCGTGGGGAAGTCTCCGAGTCGCTTGGAGATTGCCGCCATGAGGTAGGAGTCGACCCAGTGGAAGATGTCGAAGCGCCGGACGATGTCGCGCAGGGCCCGCATGTGCCTCTTCCGGACGGCGGGGCTGATATCCATGGCCCGGCGTATGGCCTCGGCCGTTCCCAGGGTGTCGAAGGGGTTGACCATGAGCGCGTGGCGGTGGAACTCCATGGCCGCCCCAGCGAATTCGCTCAAAATCAGGGTGCCGTTCTCCCGCGTGTTGCAGGCCACATATTCCTTGGCCACCAGGTTCATGCCGTCGCGGAGCGGTGTGACCAGGGCCACGTCCGCGGCCCTGTAATAGTGGATCAGCTCCTCATGGGGCAGGTTGCGATAGAAGTAGTGCAGCGGGGTCCAGCCCGGGGTGGCGTGGCGCCCGTTGATCTCGCTGACCATGCTCTCCACCTGGGTCTTGATCTCCCGGTACATGGGAACGTTCTCGCGGCTTGGCACGATGATCTGGATGAAGCAGACCTTCTCCTTGAGCTCGGGGAACATGCGCAGCATCTGCCCGAAGGCGGCGATGCGCTCGGGGATCCCCTTGGAGTAGTCCTGCCTGTCCGCGCCGAAGAGCAGGTACCTGTCGCCCACGTCCTTGCGGATTTGCTCCGCCGCAACCTGCGAGGCTGGCTGGGAGGCTGCATTGACGAAGGCCCGGAAGTCGATGCTGATGGGGAAGCTGCCAAGTCGGGTCTGTTTCCCCCCGGCGGACACGGAGATGACCTGCCCCCTGCCACGCTTGTAGGCTTTGGGGTAGATGCGCTGTACGGCCTCGAAAAAGTTCACGCGGTCGCGGACGGTCTGGAAGCCGAGCAGGTCGAACTCCAGCAGGGCGTCGATGATCTGCTTGCGCCAGGGGAGCTTGAGGAAGATGTCCGCCGGTGGAAAGGGGATGTGCAGGAAGAAACCCATGCGCGTGTCCCGTCCGGCCTCCTTCGCCTGGGCCGCCAGGAGCATGAGGTGGTAGTCGTGCACCCAGACGAAGTCGCCCGGCTTGGTGGCCGCGGCCACTGCCGCGCTGAACTTGGCGTTGGCCCGCTTGTATGCCTCCCAGAAGGAGGGGTCGAAGTTGCACGGCATCAGGAACTCGTGGAAAAGCGGCCAGAGAATCTCGTTGGAGAAGCCGTGGTAGAAACCGTCCACGTCCTCCTCGTCCAACTCCACCGGGCGCAGGAGGTATCCGGCCTCGCGGGAGAACTCCCTGCACAGGCTGGCCATGTCCTTCTCCACTGCCCCGGGCCAGCCGATCCACAGCCCGCCCCTATCCCGCAAGACCGGGGCCATGGCCGTGACCAGGCCCCCGGCCCCCTGCTTCAGGCGCAGTGCCCCTGCCTCGCGGACCACGCTGACGGGCAAGCGGTTAGAAACCACGACGAGGCGTTTATCTCTCCTGCTTTCATTGGGCATACTCTGGCCTCCTCGCCTTGGGGTTGAGGCTGGTGAACCGTCCGAGCAGCGCAAGCAGCTCCTGCGGCGGCCTGATCCAGAAGGACGCCTCCGAAGCGTGCGGCCGGGCGCTGACCAGCACCCCTATGCCACGCCCTTTCAATGCCTTGAAGGCGTCTTCGTCGGTGCGGTCGTCTCCGAGGTAGATGACCAGCGCCTCCGGGTGCTCCTCCAGAAGCGAGCGGATGGCCGTGGCCTTGCTGGCTCCCGGCAACCGCAGCTCCAGGCCTCCGTCGAAGGGATGCAGCTCGAACCCGGCCCGCCCCGCAAGCTCCATGAGTCGCGGTTCGAGGCGGGCCATGAACTCCCGCTTCTCGTCGGGAGCGAGACCGCGCCAGTGGAAGGCAATGCCGCAGGGTTTCGTCTCCGTGCGTGATTCATCCTCAACGAGGGCGCGCGCCTGCTCCAGGGCCGCCTGCTGCTCCGGGGTGAGCGGGATCACGGCTTCGCCCTCCCCGGGTATGAGGCGCTGCGCGCCGTGGCAGCCCCAGATCTCAGGAATGGGATGGATGTTGAGAAGCCGGGAGAGGCTCGAGGCGTCGCGCCCGCTGATCATGACGAAGCGGCTCCTCCCCTTGGTGGGGAGGCGGTTCAGCACGTCGCGCACGCCCGCGTAGGGGCAGGCGTGGTCCCGGTCGGGACGGAAGGGCGCGAGGGTCCCATCGTAATCAAGTGCCAGCACCCAGGGCCGCCTGCCGGAAAGGACCTGCCTCGCCAGCGGGTCTTCAAGCAGTTGACCCAGGCCGGGGAGCGTATCTTTCATGGGAAAACCTTCAGGTAAGCGTGCAACATGTACATGAGATCCTCGAATTCATCGCCCGCGCCCTCGGAGTCGCGGATGATGTGGCGCAGAAGCTGCTCCAGCAGGAACACCTCCAGCAGGGTGTGCGTGTCTTCGCGGGTCGCGGGCAGCAGCGGCCCGTCGCCGCAGGTCTCCAGGTAGGCCTGGAGGTAGCAATGGGCGACGCTGCGACGCCATAAGGCTATCCAGGCGCCGAGCCTGTCGGAGTCGGCTGTGAGCAGCCCGGACTGCCGGCGCTTCCACCCCGCCACCAGCGCCCCAATGGATACGAGCAGGCTGGCCACGTCCCGCAGGGGAGAGCGTTTGATGACCCTCTCGCCCAGAGGCAGGGAGTCGTCCCCGTCGAAGTCGACGATGAACAGATCCCGCCCGCGGTGCAGGATGTTGTTCATCTGGAAGTCCCCGTGGATCCTGATCCTCAGGCCCGAAGGGGTCAGGTGCGTCACTTTGGCGAAGCGGCGCAGCACCACGTCCAGGGGGAAGGGCTTCGCCTCCTCGGCCGGGTTGGACCTGTGCGTGAGCATGACGTTGTTGGCCTGGTGCGCCGTATTGCGCATGCTCTGGTAGCAGGAGCGCAGGTAGAGCTTGTTGAACGGCTCCGGCTGGAACGCCTGGCCCGGAACCCCGGCGAGGGACTCGTGCAACTGGGCGGTCCTGACGCCGAGCCTGCGGAAGAAGTCCAGCGTGTATTCGCCGATGACCTCGCGCTGGCCCTTGCCGAGCTCGGGCGGGGTGAATACCGGCAGGGCCGAGACGTCCAGCGGCTCGACCCCGGAAGCCAGGGCCCGCTCGGACATCTGCTCCAATGCCTGCGCCACGAAACTCTGCCCGTCTTCAGCGCCCTGGAAGTATTCCTCGATCACAGCCAAGGTGAAGCCCTTGCCGCGCCGCCTCTTGTAAGTGAGGCTAGCCGTCAGGCGGGGCACGCCGGGGAAATCCTGGCGGTCCAAGGCCCGCAGCATCTCCAGCTCGGGGTTGACCCCTTCGCCCAACTCCCTGAACACCTTCAGGAAACCTTGGTCGCCCAGGGTCCAGCACACGGAGTGGCGCGTATCCAGAACCAGGCGGCAGGTGTCGGCCTGCACGGTCAGGGCGCTCCGCTCCTTCCTGGGGATGTAGAGCTCCGAGGAGAAAACGCCGTGTTGGGCATGCTTCTCCTGCCCGCTGAGGACCAGTTCGGCCAGCACGCTCATGGCCCTGGCGTTCTCGAACCCGTTGGCAAGCCCGGCGGTTTCCCCCCGATGCTCCGAACGCCCCAGCAGGCCCGACGCAAGGTGGGCCTCCGTCTCCTGGAGCGCGCCGCCCCGGACCGCGACGGGCATGGCGAGGTGGGTGCTCAGGTGGTTCTGGCGGTGCCTGCCCTCCACCAGCGCCATGATCGGGATGAACTCCCCCCCGCCCAGATGCAGCGACTCGACGATGTTCGCCTCCTCGTAGAAGGCCGAGGTCGACACCGCCGCGCCGGACGGCGCCAGCAGCATGGGGAGGACCTTTCCCAGCTCGGCGTTGAGCTCGTCCAGCGAGGGGACGCCCCTGTCCAGGAACAGCTTGCCCAGTGATTTTGGCTGCATGGGGCATGACTTGGCCGAAACGTCCTCCAGCAGGAGCCAGAAATGGTCGTGCGGGCCGAGGATGACCGTATAGGGCGACTGCTCGATCTGGGGGAACCTGGACTGGCCGAACACTTCTACGGGGGTGCTGCCAGCCATGTGCGACAAGTCCAGCGTGTCCACCTGCGCGTAGCGCGAGAGGTTGACCAGAACCAGCAGACGCTGGTCCTCGTGGATGCGCAGGAAGCTCAGCACCCTGGTGTTCTCCCCCCGCACGAACTCCAGTGTACCTTGCCCCAGGGCCGGAAGCGACTTGTACATGGCGATGATGCGGCGCATCCACCAGAAGAGCGACGTCTGGTTCCGCTCCTGCGTCTCCACGTTGACGACCTCGTAATGGTATTCCGGGTCGATGACCACCGGCAGATACAGCTTCTGCGGATTGGCTTTGGAGAAACCCGCGTTGCGGTCAGGGCTCCATTGCATGGGGGTCCGCACGCCGTTGCGGTCGCCAAGGTGGTAGTTGTCGCCCATGCCCAGCTCATCGCCGTAATAGATGATGGGCGTTCCCGGGAAGGAGAACAGCAGGAAGTTGATAACCTCCATGCGCCTGCGGTTGTTCTGCATCAGCGGGGCGAGCCTGCGCCTGATGCCCAGGTTGATCCGGGCCTTGGCGTCGCTGGCGTAGGCCCGGTACATGTAGTCCCGCTCCTCGTCAGTGACCATTTCCAGGGTCAGCTCGTCGTGGTTGCGCAGGAATATGGCCCACTGGCAGTTGGCCGGGATGTCCGGCGTCTGTTCGAGGATGTCTATGATGGGGTAGCGGTCCTCGGTCCAGAGGGACATGAAGATGCGCGGCATGACCGGGAAGTGGAAGGCCATGTGGCATTCGTCGCCCTTGCCGAAATAGTTCACGGCGTCCTCGGGCCACTGGTTGGCCTCCGCCAGGAGCATCCTTCCGGGATATTTGGCGTCCACGTACGCCCGCAGCTCCTTCAGGAAGGCGTGCGTCTCCGGCAGGTTCTCGCAGTTGGTGCCGCGCCGCTCGAACAGGTAGGGCACGGCGTCCAGGCGCAAGCCGTCCACCCCCATGTCCAGCCAGAAGTCCAGCACCTTGAAAACGGCCTTCCGCACGGATGGGTTGTCGAAGTTGAGGTCCGGCTGGTGGGAGTAGAACCTGTGCCAGTAGTAGGCCTTGGCCACAGGGTCCCAGGCCCAGTTCGACTGCTCGAAATCCTTGAAGATGATCCTGGCGTCCCGGTATTTGTCCGGGGTTTCGCTCCAGACGTAGAAATCGCGCGCCTTGGAGCCGGGCTTCGCGCGCCGGGCGCGCTGGAACCAGGGGTGCTGGTCCGATGTGTGGTTGAGCACCAGTTCGGTGATGACCTTGAAGCCGCGCTCGTGCGCCTCGCGCAGAAAGCGCCGGAAATCGGCCATGGTGCCGTAGTCCGGATGGATGTGGGTATAGTCGGCGATGTCGTACCCGTCGTCGCGCAGGGGCGAAGGATAGAACGGCAGAAGCCACAGCGCGCCGACCCCCAGCCTCTCAAGATAGCCCAGCCTGGATGTCAGGCCGTTGAAGTCGCCGATGCCGTCTCCGTCGCTGTCCGCGAAGGAGCGTACGTGAAGTTCGTAGATGATTGTATCTTTATACCACATTGCTATTCCTGATGGCGGGTTGGGCTGTGCGTCCGTGCATGAATACCGTGCGGACCGTGTACCGGGCGGAGCGATTGCGGTCCGCGTCGGCCCCGGCCGGGCAGTGGCGCCAGCCTCAGACTCCGGGAAATTCCCGGCTGCCCTCAGCCCTGCACGGGTTCCCGGGTTGGTACACCCGCAATTTGACGTACATCCGAAATGGTGAGCGAAACACATTGCATCCGCAACTGATTAAGCAACTCCAACGGCAGTCAGAAACTCTGTAATCCAACACGCTCGACGTCCACGTCTCTGAAGCCGTAATCCCGGCGATGCAAAGACACGCAAGGCAGCTTTGTTCAGCAACTTAGAATAATAAGAACGAACCAGCCCCTGCAATACAACGATGAGCTTACATGCTGGCCGAAATGAGCTTATGCGAATGAAAAGATTCTAAAGGCTTGATCGGAAGGATAAACAGAGTCACTCTTGCGGTCAACGCAAAGCGGCCACGCGCCAACCAGGCATATTCCTTCGAAAAATCAGCCTGTTGCGGAACAAGGCTGGTCGCCTGCTACGTGAAACTTTGTTCATGGAACAGGTGGGTCGGCCCCCGTTTGCAAAGCCTGGGCTTCGGGCGCATTCCGGCGGAACGCGGGCGCTGGCGGGTCCGATTCCGGCTTTTGCCCGTGCGCCGCACCATTTCGTGCCGTACCGGGCCACATGCCGGTTCGCCGCAGTGCCGAGAGCTTCGGCACCGGGATGTCCTTATTTCTAAAACCAGAGAATCGCATTGCGCACGGACGATCCTGCATTCAGCCTCCCGAATTCGGCTTGCATTCTGGCCCGTGTCGCCTATGAAAGACATGCTGAAAATCGAAGCCACGGAGGAGGCCGCTATGTCCCGTACATGCAAAGCCTTGCCGGCCGTTCTGGCAACGCTTCTGTTCACGCTCATCTCCAACACCGCCCTGGCGGACCAGAAACCCAACATCATCTTCATCATGGGCGACGACATCGGCATCTGGAACATCGGCGCCTACCACCGGGGCATGATGGCGGGCCGCACGCCCAACATCGACAAGCTCGCCGAGCAGGGGGCCATCTTCACGGACTACTACGCCGAGGCCAGCTGCACGGCGGGCCGGGCCAACTTCATCACAGGCGAGCTGCCCATCCGCACGGGGCTGACCACCGTCGGGCAGGCCGGGGCCAAGGTCGGCATGCCCGACCAGGCCCCGACCATCGCCACCGCCCTCAAGGAGCTGGGCTACGCCACCGGGCAGTTCGGCAAGAACCACCTCGGCGACCGCAACGAATATCTGCCCACGCTCCACGGCTTCGACGAGTTCTTCGGCTACCTCTACCACCTCGACGCCATGGAGGACCCCTTCCACCCCAACTACCCCAAGGACCTGCTGGACAAGGTCGGCCCGCGCAACGTGCTGCACACCTTCGCCACGGACAAGGACGACCCCACGGTGGACCCGCGCTGGGGCAAGGTGGGCAAGCAGAAGATCGTGGACATGGGCCCCCTCCCGCCTCATCCGACCGAAGGCATCAAGCTGAACATGGAGACCATGGACGAGGTGATCCTCGAGCGCACCCTCGGCTTCATGGACAACGCCCGCAAGAGCAACAAACCCTTCTTCATCTGGCTCAACCCCACCCGCATGCACGTGGCCACGCACCTGTCCCCCAAATACCAGGGCATGCGGACCGCTGAGAACGGCTGGAGCCTGGAAGAGGCCGGCATGGCCCAGTTCGACGACGTCATCGGCGGGGTGATGAAGAAGCTCGACGAGATGGGCATCGCGGACAACACCATCGTCGTGGTCTCCACCGACAACGGCACCGAGGGATTCACCTGGCCCGACGGCGGCACCACCCCCTTCAAGGGCTGGAAGGGCATGGGCACCGAGGGCGGCTTCCGCGCGCCCTGCGTCATCCGCTGGCCCGGCAAGGTCAAGCCGCACCAGGTCATCAACGAGGTCATGTCCGGGCTGGACTGGTTCCCCACCTTCGCCGCCGCGGCCGGATACTCGGGGGACATCGCCGCCGACCTGAAGAAGGGCAGGACGCTGGCCGGCAAGCAGTACAAGGTCCATCTGGACGGCTACAACCAGGTGGACATGCTGACCAGGGGCGCCAAGTCGGCGCGCAAGGAAGTGTGGTACTTCACCGAGTCGACCCTGGCCGCCGCCCGCATCGGGGACTTCAAGTACACGTTCATCGCCCAGCCGGAGGGCTGGTTCGGCCCGAAGGTGAAGCTGGACTGGCCGGGCATCGTCAACCTGCGCCTCGACCCGTTCGAGAAGATGAGCATCGGCGATTCGCTCTACGCCGCAAACTGGTGGACGTTCGAGTTCTGGCGCTTCGTGTTCGTCCAGCAGGAGGTCGGCAAGCTGGCCCAGACCGCGCTCGACTTCCCGCCCATGCAGGCGGGCGCGAGCTTCAACCTGGAGGCGGTCAAGGAGCAGATCCAGAAGGCCATGGCCAACAGGCAGGGGCAGTGACGAATCGTTAGATGGCCAGGGGATAAGGCAAGCGCGGCGGGGTTCCGGTTGAAGGGGCCTCGCCGTTTTTTATGGCGCTGCGGGGGGCGTCGGCCGGACGCCAGCCCGCTGCAAGACTCAACCCGCGTCTGGCATTCGACGCGGGTTGAGTTTACGCACAGGCAGAATCAATACGCCCGTTGTTGCGCGGCAAACCGTCCTGTGGTTATATAATCACAGGTCCGATAGCGGTTGTGCGGTGCCCCGCGTTCTCGCCCACGCTGAAGCCCGGCTTTGCCGCGGGCTTCACGTTTCGAGAGTGAATCTGTTGTGTTGCCTCGGCGCAAGGCCCATCGATGCGGTTGGATCTCTTCAACGTCTGAATTTTCCGTACCAGCTGCATGCATCTCGTCGTAAGCGGACACAATCTTTTGCAACAGGAGCAAAGCTTCATGAGCGTATTGTCCAAAACGAAACTCTTCTTGTACGTCCTGCTGGCATCCTTAACGGTTCCGTTGAACGCAAGCCAGGCCAAGGAAAACGCCTTCGAGGCCGTATCACTTGGCGTGGAAGCCTACATCTACGGGTACCCGCTGGTAACGATGGAAATGACCAGGCGCGTCATGACCAACATCGAGAAACCCGAAGGCTCGCGCGCTCCGATGGGCCAGTTCGTCCGGATGCGCGAGTACCCTTCGCCGGATTTCCGGGACGTGACCGCTCCCAACGCCGACACGCTCTACACCACCGCCTGGATCGACGTGAGCCAGGAACCCTACGTGCTCACGCTGCCGGACGCCAAGGACCGCTACTACCTCTTCCCCATGCTCGACGGCTGGACGAATGTGTTCCAGGTGCCCGGCAAACGCACCACCGGCACCGGCCCGCAGAAATACGCCATCACCGGCCCCGGCTGGAAAGGCAAGCTGCCTGCGGGCGTGAAGGAGTACAAGTCGCCCACCGGCATCGTCTGGTTGCTCGGGCGCATCTACTGCACCGGAACCCCCGAGGACTATGCGGCCGTGCACAAGATGCAGGACGAGATCTCGCTCGTTCCGCTCAGCTCGTATGGCAAGCCCTACACGCCCCCGGCCGGGAAAGTGGACCCTTCCATCGACATGAAACGCGCCGTGCGCGACCAGGTCAACGCTCTCAGCGCGCACGACTACTTCAATCTGCTGGCGAAACTCATGAAGGACAACCCGCCCGCCCCCGCCGACAAGCCCATGCTCGCAAAGCTGGCCAAACTCGGCATCGCGCCCGGGCAGACCTTCGACGGGAGCAAGCTCAACCCGCTGGCGCGCGAAGCGTTCGCAACCGTCCCGAAGATCGCCAACGACAAGATCATGCTCTGGCTGAAGGAAGGCATCATCGCGGGCGACATGAAGCTTGAACACGGCTGGGTCTTTACGACCAAGACCGGCCTCTACGGCACCAACTACATCCAGCGCGCCCTGATCACTGCCATCGGGCTGGGCGCCAACAGGCCTCAGGATGCTGTCTATCCCACTTCTGAAGGCCCCAATGCCCTTGAGTCCTATAATGGCGGGAAGAACTACGTGATGCATTTCGAGAAGGGCCAGCTCCCTCCCGCGGAGGGATTCTGGTCGCTGACCATGTATGATAAGGACTACTTCTTCGTCAAAAACCCGATCAACCGTCAGAGCATCAGCGCCAGGCAGAATCTGAAGCCGAACGCGGACGGCTCCGTGGACCTCTACATCCAGCATCAAAGCCCCGGAGCGGACAAGGAATCCAACTGGCTTCCGGCGCCGAAGGACACATTCATCCTCATGATGCGGCTCTACTGGCCCAAGGCGACGAAGCCTTCGATCCTCGACGGCTCATGGACCATTCCCGCGGTCAAGGAAGTCAAGTAACCCGGCCTGTTGAAACAACTCCGGCCGGGCCTTCACGCGAAGGCCCGGCCGGAATCGGCCGCCCTGGCCGTTTCGAACACACGGCGGGCGTTGCCAGGCGACCGGCCTCACCACTGGCAATGCTGCGCCTGGGACATTCCGTGCTCATGGCATGGCTCGCCGACTGACGGTCCTCGAAGGCCTTCTGGGACGATGCGTGCTTTCTGCTCCGGGTTCCACTTCCTCGTTTCATAGGCTGCCCCCCTGGGACAGCCGCGAAAACTCAGTCAGCGCAACCGCTCGTCAAACTGGGGGCAGGATGAAAGCACCCGCCCCGGTATCCGCAGAGGAGACAGCCATGATGAGCACCTCCGCCCGAGGCCCACGCCACCGCCGCACCCGGCCTCCGCACAGCAAGCATCAAGACGATCCGCCGTTCACCTATGCCGGCGCGATCTCAGCTTCCCGCGCCGAGATTCTGGACCAGCTGGACGGGAGCGAGAGCAAGACGACGGCGGTTTCCGTCGCCCTCGTCGATGGCGAGCGCATCATCTGGGCTGAGGCTTTCGGCTCCGTCGACCGGCTCCGTGCTGTGGCGCCCACGACGGATACCCTCTTCTGCATTGCCTCCTGCAGCAAGGTGATCGCCGCCGTCGCGGCGATGATCCTGGTGGACCGGGGGGTGGTGGAGCTTGATGCACCGCTGGTCCGTTACATGACCGACTTCCGCATGGCCGACGGCGAACCCTGGCGAGACATCACCGTGCGGATGCTGCTCAACCACTCGTCCGGGCTGCCCGGCGTCCATTTCCCCAACGTCCTCACCGTCATGCCGTGCCCAGGCTATGCCGCCCAAGTTCGGGACATGCTGGCAACCGAGCGCCTCAAGCACGCGCCGGGGGAAATGGCGGCGTACGGCAGCGACGGCTTCCTGCTTGTCGAGCTGCTGGTCACCGCCCTCACCGGCCGACCTTATACCGGGTTCGTCGAGCAGGAGATCCTGGAACCCCTCGGGATGAGCCGCAGCCGCTTCGCCCGGTCCCCCTTTCCCCAGGGCAGCTTCGCCCCCGCCCTGGACGGCGCAGGGCGGCCTGAGCCGCAGGAATATGCCAACATCTATTCCAGCGGTCTCTTTTCGACACCCGGCGACCTGGGGCGGTTTGCGATGATGTTCATCAATGGCGGACGGCTGGGGGACCGCCGAATCCTCTCCGAGGCGGCAGTGGCCGAGATGGGCCGGGACCAGACCGTGAACCTGCCGTTCAACCCGGTCACGGATCACCATGCCCACTTTGGCCTGGGCTGGGACGGCGTCCGCCAGGGAGGGCTCGCGGCGGCCGGGGTGAAGGCGTGGCACAAGGCGGGTGACGCGGACCATTACCACAGCTACTTCATCGTCGCCCCCGACGAGCGCCTCGCGGCCGTGGTCATGGTCACCAACCGCATGGGTATGGGGAGCATTGCCATCCCCCTCGCCGAACGGATGCTGCTCCATGCCTTAGCCGAGCGGAGGAGCATCACCCATGTCCCGGCGCCGCTGGAACCAGCCGATCCTCCAGCCAGCCCGGCGAGTGACGGCGACCTGGCCGCCATTGCCGGAATCTACGCCGGCAGCTACGGCGTGCAGCGGCTGGACGCCCGCGCGGACCGCACGCTGACCCTCTCCAATTTCACCGGCGGCTGCTGGCAAACCGCCCTCGAAGGGCTCAGGCTCCGCCAGGATGGCCGCTTCTCGGCCGACAGCTGCTCCGGCACGTCCTACCGCGGATTTGCGGCAGCGGGCCGCCGTTATCTGGCTGTGCGCATCCCCTTCGGGATGAGGCACTACGCGATGGAGCTTCCCGCCGGTCATGAGCTCCCCCCCGCTCCCCCCCTGTCTGCCCGATGGCAGGCGCGCATCGGCAGACGCTGGCTGGCCGTCAATGAACCTTACAGCGTCTTTCTGGCCCTGGGGCGGCAACCCCCGCTGATCTCCCTGGCAACGGTCCCTGGTTTGGAAGGCTACGTCGCCGTATCGCTCCGCTCGGCGGGATTCGACTTGTTGCAAATCGTCTGTCCGGGAGAGAGCGACCATGTGGCCCGCATGTGTCTCAAAATTCCCATCGACAACGGCTGGGGCCTCAGCGACCTGGTGATCGAGGAGCGGGAGGGGGAGGAATGCCTCTCCTGGTGCGGCACCCGGTATCGCCCGCTGGAGACCGTCCCCACCCTTGAGCCAGGGCGAGGCGCGGTGGCTATCGGTTCCGAAGGGCTGGGCGAGTGGTTCCGGTGGCCGGCGGCTGCCCCTCTCGGCCTGACCGGCGCGCGATCCTGGTACCTGTATGACGCCGGATTCGACCTCAAGGGCTGGGGCATGGGAGAAAAGACAGTCGTGGGCGCAACCGGCGATGGCGCCTACCTGCTGCTGCATGGCGCACCGGGTTCGGAAATCGCACTGACGGCGCAATCATGAGCGTCCTGGGAGAACAGGCTGACGAACTCAGATATCTATCGTCGTCAGAGGGATGGATCGAGCACCCCTCGAGTGGCATACTTCTGGGATGACCTAGCAGGGGTGATGGAGCGTCGCTGGGCTAGCGCAGCCTGGGGGACGATAGGCCTTGCCCACCGATATTGACTTCGAAAAAAGTCGAAGGGGTTAGATCTTGCGATCTAACCCCTTGAAATGTGTAGTGGAGCTGGACGGAATCGAACCGACGACCTCTTGAATACCATGAATGGGTGCCAAAGTGGTAACACCTTGAAATACGGCGAGTTTATCAAAGTGATGTCACACGCCAAGTGGTAAATAACGGCAGAAAGTTATGAAATGTGGTGACATCAGGCCACAAGAACCACATCTCAATTTAAAGACTAAAGTATAAGAAAAAATTAAAAATTTATTTAAAATTGATGCAATGAATATTCTAGTTTTTCAAGAGTGGAAGAAAGCATTCTGAAAAGCCAAGCTCTAACATGGACAAGTATTCAGATGAAAAGTAATCCGTTTTGTCGCAACTATCTTTAGAATACAATTCTCTTGACATTGAGTCAATGATTTTTCTAAATGAAGAAAGACTATCACTTTCCTCGCCGATTTGCAGGTTATAGTTGGCCACAGAATAGCTAAGAAAATTCAGTGTCGAAAACATGAACCTGCACAAATCTGGAAATACGAATCTATCGGGGTACGAGATTAAATGTAGAGACTCATCCAGAAGTGTGATGGAATTTCCTGCGCGATAACTAATAATACTCTTTTCAAAAAATTTGGCAATCGTGCGAAAAGCCTTGCGAACATCCTCTGCGCAAGCATTACGCTCGTGAACAATAGTCGAACGGATTCTATATAAAGACTTAAAAAGGCGCTTCCCCAAACTATAATTCGTATGCCATGCAACATGGAAAACAACAGCAAGCCTTGAAGACAAGGTCTCGGAAATATCAAAATTGCAACCAAAATACTTTTCGATGGTGATCCAAGACTCTAAATATGCGTACTCAAAGAGTCCGCCATTATAAAAAGATACTATGTTATTAGCGGCAGAAAAAATGCAGTTCAAATCGTTGAGCAAAAAAAATGATGACCTGACATTAGCAGGAGCGTGTGAATAATGATGTGAGCGCAGTGGAGGATTCAATGATAACGGTTTTCGTGAGCATAATTCGAAAATAGCTCCAGATTGAGACTCTACAAGCACACTAAATCGATTTAAACTCGAAAAATTCAAATCACTTACACCATGAAACAAATGTGCGTATCCTAAAAAGTTATCAAACCTTTGCCGGAGCCTGCTTAATGAATATTTAGTTAACGCGTAGTTGTAAGCACCTGACAAGAAGTAATTTTTATACTCGCCACGTAACTCAGGAGAAACATCATCAGAGTAGTCTACAATGTTTGCATACACATCGAAGGAAAATTTGATGTATAAATTTCCACCTGCCCTAGCAGTTTCAATGTCATAAGGAAAATATGTATTTTTACAATATTCTGAGTAAAACTCAGCCACGTTACATAAATCATATAGCTCGCAAGAAGAATCGTGGCCAAAAACAGCATTAACTGTAACCTTAGAATTCAATACAGAGGCAAAAAATAAATTTGCAAAATCGAGCCTAGAAACCCCACTGCCTACGAAAGAAGCCGTGCGAATAAAATGATCATAGTTGACGGAATCAAAAAGATCATCAAATTTTCCTATGGCCTTTCTAGTGATAGTAGACCCTCTTTGATATAGGGAAATATCTGCACCACCTAGAGAAGTGCTCCTGGAGAGCTTTAAATCTTTGTCATAAAATAAAGTATTCAGAAAATTATTAAGAATAGAAAATTCACAGGGGTGAAGATCAGATCTGATTAAATTTTTGAGCGACATAATTCAATTCATGAAAATCAAATTATTTGAAAATTTTGAGATGTATTTCAAATAAGAATGACCACAACCCTCGCAATCAATATTAATCACGCGATTGGAGCCAATGGTCAATGGCGAAATGCCTAAAGGTACACAAGATTCAGCTGCAGCGAATATTTTCCCCAAAACATAATCTGAAGAATTAAAAAAATTGAAAATTGAACCTTCGATATTATTGAGAATATTTGCAAAATCATAATCATTTCCGCAGGCAGCCCCACAGAGTATTAAATTGTCGATGTCAAAAAGTGATTTGCTTTTGTCATGCATCGACATGGCATCTAGCACTAGTTTAGCACCCAAAGAGTGTGCTAGGAATGATATTTTAGGCCTAGATTTGTGACCGCAAAACTCTTGCACAAGTAGTGAAGGAAGGAAATTCGAAGCGACTTTTGCGTTCAGCTTTGCTGACTCCCAATGTCTAACTATATTACTATACGCATTTAACAAGGCAAGCGGCCATGAGAAAACATTTAATTTACGTAGCAAAGCAATCGGCGTCAATGCACCCCAAAGAACTTGGGTTATCAAGGTGTCAATGCCTAAAGAATCCCAAGAAAAACCATACACAGCCCCAAGCCAATTTGAACCAGCCAAAACCTCAAGAAAATTTTCAAAATATTTATCACCAACAGATTGGACATTAGAGAGATAGCCATGCACAAGGACTAACGATTTAATGTTGGTATTTTCTGATCGCGGATTTCGAAGTAAATACATGGAAGAGCCTGCTGAAAAATTTGTACCAAAATCAGGAAGACACAGTGTGTTTTCATAAACTTCTCCACAACTGCAGGAATAATGCTTTGACATATTTAGCGGTATCGATGACACTGTATTACACTTGCAACATCTGAGCAGAGCGCCAGGGGCATGCTCATAACAATCCAACACAGCATTATAAATGAAAAAACCATTGCAATAAATGCATTTATACTGAGCTAGTTCGTTTGAGCTTGCATAGCAAATCCCATTCCCGGGGCACTCCAACAAGTACATAATCAGCTAGCCAATATAATTTTGATCATAAAACTCGCACATAGCGTTGTATGACGCTAATGCCTCTGAGGCGCGATGCATTGAATCTTTTAATTCCTTAGGCAACTGAGAAATTACGGCAGGCTCGTTTGAATAAACAGAATCGATAAAGCGCAGGCAAATTGCATCTCTAACCCGGTCGTCAGTAAGTTTAGCGCACAAAGAATTTAATTCTATATCGATAAACGCTGTAAAACCAGATGCATAAAAATTTGGGTAAGATATATAATACTTGAAAGCATTTAAGTCATTCAAAATTTCTTCAAATATTGCTCCAGAAACCGAATCATCATTATTAGATCCCGAGGAAAGATTTCCTTTTCCTGGTCTAATACGAGACCGAATCTTTTTGAAATCCAAGGAATTGTCAACCTCTATGCCAACTATATATGATTCAAAAGCAGATAGATCAGATTCATATTTAGCAAAGTTTTCTCGCTGTTCGTTACCCAAGGGATACAATAAAAATAAATCCATGAGCATTTTGCCGTAGCGCATGAACAAGCACCTAAACGCCACCGCCAATTCTTTAGTGATTGAGATTTTATAATTATTTTCAATTGCCCTTCTAAGATCTATTAAATCATAAAGCTCGCCCTGCCTTCGCGATAAAAGCAAATCAATTTCGTCTCCTAATCTTGATGAAAGCTTATAGGCAATGTTTTCCATTTCTGATAAAACAGTACGGTATACAGCCTGCCGTACAACTTCATTACTTAAACCAGGAGAAGACTTAGCCAATTCAAGTGAAAGCAAAATATTGGTTATGCAAGCCTTCTGCGAAGAAAATTCAGCGAAAAGAGGATTTGACTCTACTAAGTTTATCAGCGCAGAGTGCATAGATTTAGAAACTCTAGCTGTAAACGAATCATCACCTGCCGAGCCGTTCAAGTCACTGAGTAACTTTGCATCGAGTGCGCGTATGACGTTCATCATATGCGCTTTAAGCAGGCTTTTGTAATGAGCTTCATCAGTAAGCGATACAAGTTCAGCGCTTTCGGCGTCCCTAGCTCCATCAATGATAGCAGCGCTAACTTCTGCAACTAGGGTACTTTTTATAGTGTTAAAGTATTGTTTCAAATTTTGAGTTGCTTCATTCAAAACAAAGTTGTTAATCCTTTCAACTGATCGACTTACGCCTAGAATCTCTTCCTTCGAAAAACCAGATTCGTCAGAAAGATAATTAACGAAATGCGCAATTTTGTCTTTACTTCCAACTTGCTCAATTAAATCCTCAGACGCATTTGTATTCAAAATTAAATGGGCACCTGGGGAACCAAAAAAAATTTTATTATCAGGTATTCTCGCCAACTCAAGCCACTGTTGCTTGGCAATGCCTAAATTTGAGCGTAAAACACTTCCCGATCTTATTTTATCAGTTTTCGATAAAAAAACAAACGCCTTATCTGAAATTGAAGAGCCATACACTTTTTCGGTTGCGTATTGAATGATTCTCTTTTCGCTATCCGTTAAACTTGGCCTCTCTATGTCTTGAACAATGATTATTGCATCGCAATCATTCAAGATGTCTTTAGTTTCTTGCTGGTGACGTCTAAGCCCAGAATTTAATCCTGGAACGTCATAAAAGGCCACATCATGAACTTGTATAAGTCTGGAAGTATATAAAGTGACACCTCTGACGGCATATATATATTCTGGGTTTGAAACATACTTAGAAAGCTGATCTTTAATGCTGGACAAGTTAGTAAAGCCATAACGCCAACTGAAATTCGAAGCCTCAGCGAGTTTCAATTGCTCGTGTATGGATTTGTTATAAGTATTAATGTTGTTCAAGTCAGATAGCGCTCGCCTTTGTTCATCTGTTTCAGTCCCAGACTCGCATGTCAGATTCTGCACCATTTCTTCGAAAGACTCACGTGTGTGAAAATTTACACAAAGCGCTTGCTTGTCGTCAGAATCAACAGATATAATATTTGTAGTTGTATATGTACAACGTTCCGGAGCGTACGGCAAAATTTCATCGCCCAGCCAAGCATTTATAAATGTACTTTTGCCAGCCTTCTCCATCCCAACTACTGCAATTTTAAAAAGCCTGTCCTTAATTCTACTTTCAAGAGCATTTAAAGCCTCTGACCATCTAGAATCACTGACTAAATTTGAGTAAGTAGCCTTTTTGGCAGAATAATCACAAAAAAATTGATACAGCAATTTTAGCTTTGCTGTTTCTTTCTCCAGGTCAAGACAAGCTTCACGCCAAGCCTTCATAGAAAGACCCCTCCAGGGAGATTTGCACTAATACCCGGTCAAGCATTCACCCTTAAGCATATCATATGAACCACAAAGTGCATCAAAACTTGTGGCTATCGAAGAAATTAAACACTGCCTTTGCTCAATCTCTAAATTTTCAAACGACTCCCTTTCTCTGACAGCGTCCTGTATAACTGTAGAGATGATAGTATCATATGACGTGTTATGATTGTTTATTTGCTCTTCAAAGGCAGCCACAATGTTATCCAGCAAAATCATGGTCATCTCAAAGCTACTATTTTTAATATATGCAGCGTTTTCATCAAATAGACTCCTGATTGGCGCAATAGTATATTTTGTAATTTCGCTCTCTTTTACCTTATTAACTTCAACTACTTTCTCTCGAGGGAACCATTTGAATATATCTATTGTCCAATAGACTGTTCTTTTTTCTTTCTCCACATAGGGTATAAACATCTTCATCGGCTCAATAACACTCTCTATCAAACACTTCGGCCTGAACTTTGGTATCTTAATGGCTCCATACTTATCAAACGACACTGTTGGCAATGAAGGAAGATTAACGCAATGATCGATCGCCAACAGCCTTATCGATGTAACTGTATTTAAATGATAACACTCAAGACAGGTTGTGACTGCTCTTTTCAGATCTTGGTGAATACTGTCAAGTGCCTGCTCGAAAGAAAAGACAATTGCATATGCAACGTTATTGCGAATTCCATCGTAATACACTAAATACTTATCAAGGTCTGGCTCCCTGCCTCCAATTGTTCCAACATGTCCAGTCAAACCTTCTTCGTATGCCTTTTTCGCGATCGCAGACCCCTGAAGAAACCCCTTAAACACATCAAAATCTGCTTTTGTTTTAATATATGTTTCATGCAAAACAGACTCTTTAAAAATTGACAATAGTTCGTCAAAGTCTAGTGATGAAAATTGTCTTGTCAAAACGTCAATTTGGCTCCTGTATTTACTGTCCAGGCGCTCTGGCAATGCTCCAAATACATATAAATCATTTATGTTCATTCCCCATTTGGCTGCGTGAGCCAAATGAAAACTAGCAACCTCTTCTTTTACTGACTGCGAAAAGCGAAGAGTCGCCGTGTCATCCCTAAGACTTTCTTTTACAGTAGTTTTCAGATTATT
Source organism: Fundidesulfovibrio soli (assembly GCF_022808695.1). Classification (NCBI taxonomy): domain Bacteria; kingdom Pseudomonadati; phylum Thermodesulfobacteriota; class Desulfovibrionia; order Desulfovibrionales; family Desulfovibrionaceae; genus Fundidesulfovibrio; species Fundidesulfovibrio soli. Next base: position 123,328 of record NZ_JAKZKW010000005.1, on the reverse strand, counting down.
TATAAACTGCTTCAATACGCCCTTGTCTTTCTCATAAGCCTGATTAATGCTGGCGCGTAGTTTTTCAAATTTTTCTAAAATTTCTACCTTTGTATGCTCCAAGGTGCTTTTCACGTTATCAAGGGAAATTTGAAATCGAGCAAGGGGCCCTATATTAAGTGTGCCACCATCAATATCATCATAAGCACCGACGCCAACAACAGAGTCGATAAGTCTAAAAAATGAGGGCATGACCAAACCCTCAAAACTATCTCTTAAGTGATTCTGAAGACCCAGATAAAAAGAATTTGCGCCACTATTCTCCTTAACCTGCTCAACAAACAGAACTTTGTCTTCCTGCGACCAGAGTCGAGGATTCCCCTGTAGATTGTCTAAGAAATCAGCTTCAATTAGACAGGCATAACTACCGCGCAAGAACCTAATCGAGTCAATCAACCTGTCATCTCCAGGGTCACCTTTCAATAGTTCTTCACAAATAAGAGCATGGAGAGCTGGCTCTGGCGATATCGCAGTAAACCTAATGTCACTTAACTCAATCTCTTTGTTGTCTTTTCCCTGTGCGAAGACCGACCTTGCCACACTCGTTATAATTTTTTGAAGGCTGTTTTTCGCCTTCACAAGGCGCGAATCACCGCTCTCTTGAGCAGATCCCTTCATATTATTTTTCAAATAAACATCAAACTTCGTAAACACAAACAATATAGAGTCGAGTGACGCACCTAAAAGCTTCACCCGCGAAAGCATTTTTTGCACATTTTGTTTCAACTTCTCCTCATCAGGATCTACAAAATCAATTAAAAAAAGCCAAAGTGACCCATCAACTAAGCTATAGATGTCATCAACAACATTGTGTGCGGCATGAGACCATCCAGGCAAGTCGACAAGTCGCATGTCGATATTTTTCGAAACGACATTAGAAAGAACCTCTTTGACATGCATTGGGTGCTTAACCCGATAAAACCGGTTCCTACCATTTTCCCTGTCATCATTCATGTAAATTTCAAGATTTTTGCAAACATCATCCTGGGAAATATCATGGTACTTGAGGAATGGTGCGCTATTTTCATCAATCTTTAAATCATAATAACATTCAAACTCAGTTGTCTTAGAGTCTACAATCTCTACTATGCCAGCACTCATTTCCCTCGGGTCCGATGGAAGCAACTGCGCCTTTAGCATCATATTGAGGACAGTACTTTTGCCAGAAGAAGTCGTACCCGCGACGGTTAATGTGAGTGGAGGGCAGCTTAGGAATTCGTATATTTTAGACAACTTGCCAGAGTCAGGTGATAAGCCGCTAAAATCAAATTCATCAAAAAAACCGTGCTCCTGACACAGCTTTTCTAGTTCACACCACTTAGCAAGGTTGTCTTCTAAAAGCATTTTGACTTTTTCTAAGAGCATACTTCCAACCTTCCTCTCTTTTACAATCACAACCAAATACTATGAAATATTTGTATCCCGCCCAACCAAGTGCAATCATTATTTTTTTATTTTTATTTTCCACATGGTGCAGCCCATGTCAACCATGTTCCCCTAAATATCCGAATGTCTCCCCCCGTGCATGGCTATCTGGTCGTTGTCTGACGCCCTACGAGACGTCCTCCTTGGCTCCTACGTACTCGGCCACGGGGCTTACCGCACTGGCTCCATGTGCCTCCTTAAAATCGTCGGAGGCCTTGGACTTCTTTTTGCGCGCCATAATGTTACCGGTGCCCAGGTAGAAGCAAAACGCCCTCGACTGCTGGTCATAATCCAACTCACAGGTCGTAGTCGTACCCAGGACGAACCCAGGCAAATTCTCCCGGCTTCAAGCCATGCTTTCCGAGTACCTGATGACATTCTAGTTTTTATCCCCAAGGGAGCGAATTGGAATGACCTGATCGGCACTTTTCGGACCAGCTGAAACTTGAGGAGGTGGCTCCCGACGAAGAAGAGGGAGCCATGCGGAAGACACGCTTTTCAGAAGAGCAGATGGTGAGCATCCTGCGTGAGGCTGACCGCGACCTGGTGGCGCAGGTGGCCAAGCGGCACGGCATCAGCGAGCAGACCATTTTCACGTGGCGGCAACGCTTCAACGGCATGAACGCTGATGATGTGAAAAAGCTCCGCCAGTTGGAGCAGGAGAACGCAGGCTGAAGAAACTCCTGGTCGAGCGTGACCTCGAAATCGAGGTGATGAAGAAGATCACGGCAAAACAATGGTAGGCGCACCAGCCTGCCGCCAGCAGGTGACGTTCGCGACAAAACTCGGGTTGTCACCACACAGAGAGGGGCGCTGTTGCCTACCTCACGCTCGATCTTGGACTACGCATCGCGCTGGAAGCCCGTGACGGCCCCTCATCGAGGTTATTACCGGCTTGATGAACCTGTATCCCTGGAACGGCTACCGTCGCCACAAATGACAACCTATGTCGCCCCTATGTCCCCACAGGCCAAAAGGGCCGGGAGTCACCCCCCGGCCCTGCTGCCCTCACTTCCGCTTACTGCAACTGCTCGCCAGCCTCGACACTGACGATATCCACCTCTTCGCCCTCCTTGCTCTCCGCATCCGGTGCGGGCACCTTCTTCCGCGAGTTAGCAAGACCCCGGCTCCTCAGGAAATAAAACACACCCTCGGTCTCGTCCTTGAGGAGCGGAAAGCTCATCGTCTCTTCGACCTTAAACTTGTCCAACTCAGACAAGAACGACCCGATTGAAGCTGAATAGCCCGTGATCTGGCCATCATCTTTTTTGAGTTCCCGGAACGAAACGGTATCCGCCTCATCATCGGCTTCCTCAACGAACCTGAAGCCGATCCTGTCCGGGTTCTCGTCGTCAGCGATCATCTCGATCTTACCACCGGTGAACCCGAACTGCCTCATGGCCCCCTTGCCCACGGACAAAATCCCGCCCTTGGAAATGCTCACGCGACATTCCGAAGCGCGATCGAAAGAGCCTTTCTTGATCTTTACCCATGCCATAGAGATATCCCCCTAAACGCTAGTAATGTTGGGGAGGAGGCCCACTGCACGGGTCTTCTCAATTTTCTGGGTATGGTAGTAGGAATCCGTGGTCATCTTAATTGTGCTGTGGCCCATGAGCTTGCTCACGGCGGCCAAATCCGCGCCATTGTTCAGAAGCGTTGTGCAGTACAGGTGGCGCACGTCATAGAATCGGACCGGATACTCAATCCGTGCCTTCTCGCAGGCCGACCGGAACGACCGGCGCAGGGATTTTACCGCTTTCCCTTTGTACTCCACGACGGAGCTGGAAGCGGATTCGGCCATCTTCCCTCGAAGCCTTTCAAGGAACTCAGCCTTGATAGGAATTATCCGGTGAGTCCTGGTCTTAGGGGCAAATACCTTGATCTCTCCCTGGCCGAAGTCGACCTGCCTCCATTGGAGTGCAAGCAGTTCGCTTTCTCCGGTGCGGACACCGAGATTGAATGATACCTCCAGTGCCCATGCAAGATGCGGCTCTGCGTGCTGGATGATCCGGCCCAGATCGTTCACGGAGAGCTGGACGTCCCGCTTGGCTTCCTTCGGTTTCTTCCAGTTCGCCATGGGATTTTCGCTGATCAGCTTGTGCGCCACGCCGAAATTGAAGATGGCGTTGATGTAGTCCATGTACCGGTTCCGGGTCGATTGAGCCCTCCCGGAAAACTCTCCAGCAAACGTAAGCAGGTGCTCAAAGGTCAGCTCCGCAACCGGCCTGTCCGGCATCAATGGGACGAACACGTTGTTCAGGAGCGTGACCATGTTCTTGATGTGGTTTTCGGAGCGGCCAGTTGCCCGTAAGTTATCAACGTACAGTTGGCCCAGTTCATTAAAAAACAGTCCCTGGCGGTGGCGCTTCTGGGACAGATCCTCGCCGCGCTTCTTGGCCAGTTTGATTTCGGACTCGTACAGTTCAGCCTTGAGCTTCGCCTCAGGACCGATACCGAAGTGTTTCTGCTTCTGGGCACCGTTCTCGCGCCAGCGAACGAACCAGGAGTTTCCCTTTTGACGTATCATGGTCCATCTCCCTTAGATGATAGCTTTTCTGGGACGGCGTATGGTCACCGACTCTTCCAGAAAAATCACGGGATTGGACATGAACGCCTCCAGGTCTTCCTTGCGGAAACGGTTGCGCTTAGGGCCGTAGGTCGGCAGGAGATACTTCTTTGACAGGTCGCGGAAGGTGCGGGGCGCGAAGCTCAGGTACTCAGCAGCTTGGGCTTGGGTCAGGAAAGCGGGAGCTGGGGACATATCCACCTCGAATGAGGTTGAATATGCAATAGGCGGTTCTAATACAAACCACTATGGCTAATCCGGGCAGGGAATGTTTATGCGCCCTCCATGGAAATGTAAAGCCCCTCCGCGAAAAAAGGGGCCGGATGGCCCCTGATGATCAGATGATGTTGAGCAAGATCTCCTCGACCTCCTCTTCCTGGATGCCGAGGTACCGGCGGGTGATGGAGGGGCTCGAGTGGTTCAACCGTTTGGCGAGGACCTCCCAGGAAACACCGTAGGTCTTCCTTTGATGGAAGCACCAGGTCTTACGGAGCGTATGCGCACCGAAGTTGCCTTTCAGGTTCAGCGCGGCCGCCCAGGTTTTCACGTATTTGGTCACGGCGAAGGTAGTCAGCGGATAGTTCTTTCCCTTGCGGGATTTGAACAGGTAATGCTCCGGTTCTGCCGGGGTTGTACCCAAGTAGGCATCGGCAGCAGCCTTGATCTCATGGTTGATGATCAAGACGTTCTCCTTGCCCGTCTTCTTCTCTCTTAGCGAAATGCGCGACCCGATCTTGACGTCCTGGATGTCTCGCACCCGAAGTTCAAGAAGATCCTGTGCTCGCAGTCCTGAGTTAATTCCCATGATGAAGAGCAGAAAATCCCGAGGATTGTCCTTGAGCATCCGCTTGATGCTCTTGATGTCTTTCAGTTCAATGAACGGTTCGACTTTCATCACAACCTCCAATGCATGTTTACAATTGGAAAAGCCCCGGAAACTGACATTGAAAACGTCAGCTCCAGGGGCTCCTGCCAGAGAACACCTGGTAACTCGTTAAAATCAATAGGCTTAGCCCAAGATATGCCTGGAAAGTACGTTTCTAGTACAAAACGTACTTTCCTATTGTGATGATTTCTCTATGTAGTTGCACAATATTCAAACTCTGCTCGCCATCAAAAACAAAAAGAGGGCCTCGTTTTTCAACGAGACCCACAACGTTCCAATTGCATCATTACATGCGCAAGACTATGTGGTCGGATTCGATGTTCACAACGAACTCGTCTCCCTCGACAACGTCACGTCCGTCGAACTTCACGCCGCTCAGGTTGATACAGAGGACTCCATTCTTCTTGACCTTTGGTCTTGAAGAGGACTTCATGTATAAACCTCGAACTTCGTAGTATTGCTTATCATCGCTGATAAGCTTGAGAACGTGTTGCCTCAAAGTCTGCTTGTGCCGAATGTTCAGCTTCTCCATGATCTCAGTGGCACTGTCGCCAGCGTTGATGAGTTCACGAAGAACTCTGGCATTGTACCTGGATTCAGGGATGCCGGATGAACCTTCACTTCCGTCTTGGTTCTTCTTCTTTGCCATAACATTCTCCATGTAATGATGTTTGGTAATTGATCACCATATTTCTCTATAATTGCGTCGAAAATACATTATTAGCCGCAAAAACAGCAAAAAAAACGCGCAAAAAACGACGATTTCATCAGAATTGAGCCCACTCACGGTCCTCAAATTCAGTCTTTGGGCCATATTTGCCCCCTCCTGGGTCCAAGGTCACGGGGGAAGGGAAACCCTGGCTCGGTCCAGTTGGGAGCGGTAGGGGGCCGTTTTGGGGAAGGGCTCCCCCCGGGATGGGAATTGGGCGGTGGGGATCTCTGCCGGTGCCTCCAGGGCGAGATGGATCCACGCAAAAAAAGGAGGCCAGCCGCAGATGCGGTCAGCCTCCTGAGATACAGGCCCTCAAAGCACCCAGCTAGGCCAGAATAGATGTTCTGACCCGACTGGGTGCTTCAAGATAGGGTCGAAGAACCTGTCACCAGTCTCAGCGCCCGTCTCCACCGGATGTTCGGTTTTCCCGAATCCGGCGAAATCGTAAAATGTGCTTAATGATTATTGTTAATTTTGTTTGTTGTTATTGAATTGCAATATTGATTGATTCTTGCGCGGCAAAATCTCTCAATATATCTCCTTGCACACTTTACGATGTTTCCTTACGAAACGCAGCCGTGATAATCATTGAACCCTCTTCCAGAAGAGCTCCCAAATGGTTTGCACGCGGAACTGATATATCACTTCCCTTCGTTCTTTGTCATCGTTCTTCAGAAACATCCTGCTCCTAATCGCATACACACGTGTCGTATATTGAACTTCTGCTTGCTATGAGCATCGCTCTACGCGTGCGCCACCTTGGCTTCACAATCTACCTAAGCAGAATGTTACGGGCTGTCTCGCAGGTCTCAGCCAATTCCCCTGGCCTGTTTGCGCAGTACCAAGTAGGCTCATCTTCAGAATATTGATTCGATGGAAACGATCAGTTATTATTACATCTAAAGACTACAGTATTTTTTGACCTCGCAATCTTAAAGACTACGTCCACAAAGCAGTGGCATTTGACGTTGACAAATATTAAGGCCCCCATAGCAATTGAACCTGTATTATTGAAAATATATTCTTGAAAGATTTGTTAAGCAAAATCAAGATTGTATGGTATTATAATTTGTCTATATAACCTGAGAATATACAGCCATGATAGACTTGGCAAGACTAACAAAATTATTGCTATCAAAACATGGAAATCCGAGCCATACAAATTTCGTCTGAATTTTTGATAACTACATAAATATTGATCAAGTCGTCAGATTGAACTCGTTCGTAGTATTGTATCCAGATTAGTTGTCCTAGTAGTCAGAGTCAAACAATAGAACCACTCTTCAAGATTAAATTGTTAGAATCCATAACATTACGTGGAGTGTTAACATAGAATTTCATTTTTACAGGGTGGACGGTGAAGGGTGAAGGGTGAAGGGTTGAATTTTATATTATATATTTATTTTGAATAAAATAATAAATCCCATTGTTCATCCTTCACCCTCCACCTCGTAAATTTATTTACATATTTCAATATGTTAGACACTTAAACTGGGTGAAGGGTGGTAACCCACACCGGTCCACTGGCATCCCAGAGGGGGGGGGAGAAGGCTCCCCCCATGGGACAGCATAAGGCTTCAGATGGTCACTCACATTGCGAAGCCAGGATAACCATCAAAAGTCGATCCCGTCAGAACCGAACGACGCATCAATTTCTGCACGCCTTTCCTCTTCGGTCATCAGTGCAAGACGGAGGCTCTCTTCAGCCTCAGCAAGCTGACCCCGAAGGTCCTGCACGTTCTTCTGATGAGCAATCTCAGCTTCAGCGAGCTTCCTCTCCGCCTCTTCCCTGTCATATGTATCAGTGCTGAGGTGCCTTCCGCAGAAACGAAACACAAATGGACTTGAAATCGGCACGTTCTCGCCCTTATCGTAGCAGGCCTGTTTGCGGCCATCGTAGTACATACACCCCTTGCACATCACTCCGCCATTTTCAGCGGTAGGGGTGTTATCTGGTACCGCTGTGCCCGTGGGTAAAGGCTCATCGCTCCCGGACCCCGGATGAGTCTGTTGGGCATAGGTAGTCTGAACCTCCTCGTAGCTCCAGACGTCATCAGTGGTTGGACGTTCGCGAGTGGACACGACAGCAAAGGGGGCCATTGGGACATGGTTCCGACCCAACGATGCTTCAAAGCTAAGGCCGTCGACGAAGAAGGCATCCAGGACCGCCGAAGACACCTCAGGACCGAATGGGGCCGGTGGGACGTAGTCAGGCGATTCAGGCGATTCCCAAGGCATCGGCGCGGGGGGGCATGTGACCTCGCCCGTGACCGGGTTTACAATCTCGAGCCTTTGAGGCTGTTGGGCATCACCCTCGCCGGTCTCGGTTGCCTCGATATTATCGGCCTCTGGCGCTGGCGGTACATATTCAACAGTATAACGCCTGCCCTTCTTGGAGTTCTTGGTCTCCAGGAAGACATCCCACTCTGCGAGTTCATCCTTTACGCGGGAGATGGCCTTGCCGAGCTGGTCTGCACTCTCCGGCCATTTCGTGCGGCCCGAGATGCTGCGGGGTTTGTACCTACCTAATGCGGAGAGCAGATCCGCGCTGCCCCCAGAGAAGCGTACCCCAGACTTCGCCAATGCCATGAACGCCGCGACAACGGGGTCAGCGTTGGCCCGAGCTTGTTGAGTAGGACCCTGCTTCGAAGCACGTATCGCGTCGACATACCGTTGACCGCCATAGCCCAATATTTCCGCAATCGCAGCACCGTAGCGGGCAAAGTCCGTAAAGCGGGGAAGGTTCTTCACCGTCACTTTCGTAAGCATTTTCTTGGCCTCGACCAAGATATCAAGCATGCCCCCCAAAATCTTCGGACGATCCAGCTCGAACATGGCCTCAAGGCATTCCCCTGAACCCTCTTCGAAGACCTGCACGCGATTCATATCCACAATAATTGAGCGATCAAGGAAATCGCGGGCCAGCGTCGGCAACTCCATGGCGGTGATGACTACCCCCCTCCTGTAGTGCAAGCGGTAGACTCCGGCGTTGGTATAGTGAGCCCGGAACTGTACGCCTCCTCCTGAGAACGCTGCACAGTAGAAGTCACTCACGAATTTCGGAAGGTATGTGAGATTGTCCAGGACAGGCATCGCATTATCGTTGAGCAGCAGAGCAAGTTCACGCTTATCCGCCTTTGCGTCGTTGACCTCAGGACATGCAGGGTCCATCAGCTTCCGAAAGCGTTTGGCCACGGTAGATTTACCTGACCCTTCATTGCCGATGAACTGAATGATGGGACGTTCGAGGTTGACCATCATCAGCAGTGGCATGCTGGGTAAGGTGAGCAACTTACCATCCTCGTCGAGATTCAAGTAGTCCAGGATTTGCAGGTAATTTCCAGAAGGTGAAGGCGCGGCGATCTCGAGTCCGCCATCGAGGCGGAGGAAGTTGACACGTGGGGTAGTAGTGAGCGTCCATCCAGTGGGGGAGATCTCTGCCACCATACCAAGACTGTTTCTGAGGTCCAGCATGTGGACATTGTTCAACACGCCGAAGCGAAGGAACACGTCTTCAGGGGGATTCGCTTTACCCAGGTAGGTGGCGATCCGTATTGCAGACTTGACCGATGTGGGGGCTGGGAATTCCGACGTTGCAGCATACAGCTCGGCGTTGAGAAAATTCTCAAATTGTTCGCCGTTAACGTCCATGAACGCTGTTGCATTATGAACAGACGCTTTCGCGTAGACCATTCCAGACCTATCCGGGAAAAGCTTGATACCCTTCATGATTGTATCAAACGCTTGCGATGTTGAAGTTTTTCTGGCCATGGTATGCTCCAAAAGGGGGAGGCGTTGGCCTCCCCCTGGTTTCCTAATTATTTAATGGGGTGAGAATAGTTATAACAAATCTCAAGATCGCCGTTCTCATCGAGGGTAGTGCCAGATGGAACAAGCTTGTGGGCTTCTACGTACTCGACGACATCAGAGACCAAGACGGCCGTTTGGCCAGCAAACAAATAATGTGGGAGTCCGTTGCAACGGATAATGGTATGTATAATGTCCACGGGGATGCCGTGGACGTGGTCGACTTCGGAGAGGACAGCGTACATGGTTAGCCCTTGATGGACCCAGCATTAGTCTCGACCGTCTTGCCGAGTCCTTCCTCCAACGCATTGCCGTAGTCCATCGCGGAAACGACCTTGGAGACCATAACTGCCATGCGCGTTTCGATGCACTCCTGGAGATCCTGGATGACAAGGACGTCTTCCATGATGGACTTCATCTGGTTGTTACTCGCGCCTGCAATTGCCCGAAACACGCGAGCATCATTAGTAAGCTTGCCCAAATCTGGGTTCTTAACCGATAACATTTTCATGGTGATCACTCCTGTTAGAAGGTTATTCGTACTGTGCTCCTGCCTCATCATCGATCAAACGGAAGAACCGCATTCCTCAGGCCGTCTACGGGAACTGGTGCCAGAGCTTTCCCTGGAGCATCTTTCCACGTGTCTTGTTGCCACGGCCGCCCCATTGCTTGAAGAAGAACGGGATGCCTGCGCTGACAACGCGATCACGGATGTCCAGCACCCAGGGCTCAAGCATCGGCCTTGCTCCGGGTCCGGTTTCTCCGCCAACGATCACCCAGTCCAAGCCAGCGACATCAAGACTTGGCAAGGGACCCAGCAAGGGTTCAAGTGAAACGAATTTGACCGCTGCCGCAGTCTGCTTCAGCAAGTCGGCACGGAAGGTGTAGTCGTCGGCCTCAATCGTGACCCCCATCCAAACATTTGGGTGCCAAGTAAGTTGAGGAGCCAATTCCACCAAGCGCTCCGCGCGTTTCGTCAGGATCTGGAATGTTATCGCTGGCACCTGCCCCATGACTTCAAATACCTGGGTGATGAACGACAGCGAGACATCCTTATGGAAGAGGTCGCTCATGCTGTTTACAAACATGCGCCTTACGTGGCTCCTCTGCGGTTTCGAGAGAACCTCGGGGTGGCAGGTCACTTCAAAACCGTTCCGGTACTTCCCATTCTGGTTTGCCATGCCTCTCAAACGCGGGGCCATACGCTCCGCGTAGCAGTTGTCACACCCGGCACTGTGCTTCGTGCATCCTGTGACGGGGTTCCAGGTATCATCAGTCCACGAAATCTTTGTAGCCATCGGCTAGCTCCTGTTCTCATTATGTTTTTAGGCGCGACCCACAGTGGATCGTGCCACATGCCTCATGTCGACGTGTAGGGAGAATGATTTCTCCTCGGTGAAGGAATTCCAGCTTCCGCTTGTCAGGTGTGGAAGCCGCACAGAGGGTGTTGGGGACACTTCTTCTGGTTGAGAAGTAAAACAGCGACAAGCGCAAGCGTACAATAAAAACTTACGCGCGCTGTGCGGTGATGCAGATCAAGGAAACAGTGGTCGCGAAATGAACAATTTTGTTTGGATAATGTGTGGCTGATTCGCCACTAAGAGGTGTGAAGCGTCGGCAGATCTTTGAAAAGTAGCATGTAACGGGCAGTGAATTCCTGCGAAAAAGCGAAACCAAAAGGACGTGTTGAGAACAAGAAGCTTGACCTAACGCGTGCAACTCGCAGCGAGCAAAAGACAGCGGCCTCTCTTCAGCATAATTGCTATGACAAAGGGGTGAGTCGCATCACACTTTCGCCGCTTTGAGGCGGTGCCAGTTCTCGGCAGGGCGGTACCCTGCCGATTGGCAGGGGCGCAACACCCGCCGTGGCCTTGTCAAAGAACCTTATCAACAGCGCTCGAAGGAGCCATATAACCAACCCAGGACGGATGTCGAGAGGGTGCTGGGGTTTTTTTCCAAAAAAAGATCGGAATCGCACGAAGCTGACCAATAGGCAGCGGCAAGGTCCCCGGCAATACCACCTATACGTGCGTAACGACAGCTTTTGCGGTCACGCCGCCCACTGCGCCGACAAGACCTCGGCCTGCTGAAGTACTGTTTGGATAGCGGCGTCCTGAAGGTCTGGCGGATATCCGTATTTTCGAAGGATACGCTTGACCAAGACCCGCATCTTTGCCCTGGCGCTGGCCTTGTGGACCCAGTCGATGGTCACGCTCTTCTTCAGGGTTGTCATGAGTTCATGAGCGATGACTTTCAACGAGGCATCCCCCATCACTTCCATGGCGCTCTGGTTTTCTGCCAGGGCGTCGTAGAAGGCGATCTCTTCGTCGCTTAATCCAGATTCCTCTCCGCGCTTTCTCGCCTCCCGTATCTCCCGGGCCAACTCGATGAGTTCCTGAATCACTTCTACCGTGCTGATCGCATTGTTATGGTAGCGCTTGATCGCCTGCTCCAGGCACTCGGAGAATTTCTTGGTCTCAACAATGTTCGACCGGCTTCGGGACCGAATCTCGTCATTGAGTAGTTTTTTCAGGCCCTCCAGCGCGAGGTTCTTTTTCTCCATCTGCTGAACTTCGGCCAAGAACTCATCAGAAAAGATCGAGATGTCCGGCGAGGTCAGGCCCGCAGCAGCGAGGATGTCCACGATATCCGTGGAAACAACGGCCCGATTCACTATTTGCTGGATCGCGAACTCCTTGTTGGTGGCAGATACGCCTGAGCCCGGAACCGACTTAACCAGTGCCACTCGTACTGTCTGGAAGAAGCCTACCTCGTCACGGATAGCCCGCGCCTCATCACTGGCCCCAGCCAGGGCAAACGCCTTGGATAGAGCGAGAACCGCGTCTTGAAACCGGCGGTTAGCAAGCTTCTTGGCGTCCTCTGTCTTTTCCTTGGCCGCCGCCTTGTTCTGCTTATCCAAAATCCACTCGATTGCGCCAGCCAAGGCCAGCAATCGTTCATGTGGAGTTCCGAAAAGCCCCTTTTGGTAGTCAAAGCCGTGGAACATGGCCTTCACCACCTCGAACTTCTCGATCATGACCGCAACGGCTTCTGCCTCATCAATCCCGGCCTGCCTACGATCAGAGTCCGAATACTGTCCCAAGGCATTCTTCAGATTCTGGCCGATCCCGATATAGTCCACGATGAGCCCGGCTGGTTTGTCCCGAAATACCCGGTTAACGCGGGCTATCGCCTGCATGAGACCATGGCCCTTCATGGGCTTGTCCACATACATGGTATGCATCGAAGGCGCATCGAACCCGGTCAGCCACATGTCCCGAACCAGGATGAGCTTCAACGGATCATTAGGGTCCTTTGCCCGTTTAGCGAGCAAATCTCGGCGGCTCTTGTTCCCTATGTGGGCCTGCCACTCTTTCGGGTCCGAGGCGGAGCCGGTCATCACCACCTTGATCGCACCGAAATTGTCATCCTCGCCATGCCACTCCGGCCTCAATGCCACGAGTTCGTTATATAGGGCCACGCAAATGCGCCGACTCATGCAGACCATCATGGCCTTGCCGTCCATGGCGGCCACGCGATCCTCAAAGTGCCGAACCAGGTCTTGGGCGACCAACTTCAACCGTTTCTGTGCGCCGACCAAGGATTCCACCGTGGCCCATTTGCGCTTGAGCCGTTCTTGTTCGCTCAAGGCGTCATCTTCAGTGAGTTCCGCGATCTCAGCGTCTATCCGGGGTTTCTCTTCCTCGGGCAGCTCGATCCGGGCTAAGCGGCTTTCATAATAGAGAGGGACGGTGGCCCCGTCATCAACGGCTCGACTGATGTCGTAGATATCGATGTAGTCGCCAAAAACCGCAGGTGTGTTCACGTCATCCTGCTCAATGGGCGTCCCGGTGAATCCTATGAATGAAGCATTGGGCAGAGCATCGCGGATGTACTTGGCGAACCCATAGGCCATCTCTCCGGACTTCTGGGCAACTCGTGCCTTGAACCCGTACTGGCTTCGATGGGCCTCATCGGCGATGACCACCACGTTGCGTCTTTCGGTCAGCAGCGGGTACTCCGCCTCGCCCTTCTCCGGAAAAAACTTCTGAATGGTTGTGAAGATGACGCCGCCGGAAGCCCTGTTCAAGAGCTTCTGCAATTCGTCGCGGCTGTTGGCTTGGACCGGCGTCTGCCTGATGATCTCCCGGCACATGGAGAAGGTGTTGAAAAGCTGGTCGTCCAGGTCGTTTCGGTCGGTGATGACCAAAATCGTCGGATTCTCCAGCTCCTGCCGCCGAACCAGCTGTCCGGCATAAAACGCCATCAGGAGGCTCTTTCCCGACCCCTGTGTATGCCAGATGACGCCGATCTTCCTATCTCCCTTGGGGGAGGTGGCCGCGACGGTGCTCTCAACGGCATGCTTAACGGCATGGTACTGATGGTATCCGGCCACGATCTTGACCACTCCGGCCCCGGTGTCGCCAAACACCGTGAAGTCCCGAATGAGGTCCAGGAGCCTGCGCTTCTCGAAAACACCCTCGATGAGCACACTCAATTCTGGGTGGCCCTTCGGGGCCACGTCCTTCCCGTCAGTGGTGCGCCAGGGCATGAAACGTTCCTGGTTGGCCGTCAGGGAGCCTATGCGGGCCTGGAGTCCGTCCGAGGCGACCAGAACCGCGTTGGTACGAAACAACGAAGAAATCTGATCCTTGTAGGTCTGTAGCTGGTTGTAGGCGCTCTCCAAGGTGGCATTCTCGGTGCCGGGGTTCTTTAGCTCAATGACCGCCACGGGCAGGCCGTTGATAAAAACCACCACATCAGGACGGCGATTCACCTTCCCCTCGATCACTGTGAACTGATTCACCGCAAGCCAATCATTGTTCTCGGGAGATTCGAAGTCGATGAGGCGAACCTTGTCGCCGCCTATGGTTCCATCTTCGCGTGCAATCTCTACGTCCGCGCCCTCGACGACCATCCGGTGCAAGCGGCGGTTCTCTTCCACCAGGGAAGGAGTTTCGCTTTGGGATATCCTCCGAATGACCTCTTCGATAGTGTCGGCAGGAAGATGTGGGTTAATCCGGCGAATGGATTCCGAAAGTCGCTCTTGGAGGACTACTTGGTCGTAGCCGACACGTTCTGGCCGGGAACCGTCGGGGCAGATATCCGGTCCGAAATCAACGGAATACCCCAGCTCTTGGAGCCATGTCAGCGAGGCTTCTTCCACGTGGCTTTCAGCGATTCCCGGCATGATCTACCTCAATGTTTCGTATCCCCGGCGGATGATATCTGCCATCAGCTCCCTCCGACGCAGGAGGAACGCATCATAGGAGAGTGTTTCCCAGTTCTCGGGTAAGGCGTGCATCTCGCACATGGTAGCCCACTCGACAGCAGTGAACCGAGACCGCACCTCGGGAACGTATTCCATCGGCGAGGTGTCACTAATGGAGATGTTATCCGGCCATTCCAATAGTGCGAAGTTTGCCATCTGGTTGATGAGCTTCATGTCCTCTACGCCCTGGCGTTCCAACCACGCCCTCGGGAACAGGTGGTGGCGCTCAAGGGCCTTCTTCTTAGTCTTGAGCGCGGGGTCGATCAGGTCTGAAACTTTCTTGTGCGAGAAGAGCACGGGCGCACCAAGCCTGTTCTGGGCGGCAACGTAACCGAACAGTCCAGGGTTCCGGGCTGATGAACTGTCCAGGTCGGCAGGCAAGGTTATTCTCCAGTAGTCGTTGGTCAGCTCGCTGGACATGATCTCATCGAGAATTCGTACAAAGTCATCGCTGGTCTTGGCCGTCTTGATACGGTTGAGGTCCGCGTCCATGATCGATTCGGGTGAATTCGTGTAACGTCCCGTCAAGGTGGACGCGAAGAACCATCTACCGATGGTCTTTTGCAGAACATGCTCTGGCACGTTGTGGCGAATCCTGCCGATCAGATAGAACGCATAGGCGTAAAGAAGGGCGTTCTGCGAAGAAATCATCTCCGCGCTCCTAAACCCCGCCCCAACGAGGGAGCTCAAGAACTGGTGCCAGTTGGTGAGGTCCAGCACTTGGGCTTGAGCCACAGCCAGTATACCGAATTGCTTCTCCCGGTGTTCCGGGGAGTAGATGTCCGTTTCCAGATCCTTGCCTCGTAAAACCTGATAGACACTCTTGAGCCTGCCCCTTCCGAATCCGTAGGCCACACTCACACGCAGCAGCTGGTCCGGGTCCGGTTGGATGAAGTGGTTAAAGGGAGACGCCACCGCACCCGGCTTTGCCGGATACCGCGAAGTTTGACAAAACGTCTCCAAAGCCGCACGGCCCTCGTCCCAGAACACCGAAAGCAGGGTCAGGATGAAATCGGCTTGGTTGAGCTTCACACCCTCGCTGTTGATTCTGACGAAGATATCCGCCACCTGCTCCTCGTCCACCGACGAAGCGATCTCCAGAGCCGTGAATGGGTACTTTTGCAGGTCGAACAACCTATCCAGGTTGTGGGCGATCATCTCTTCTTCATCGTCCGTGAGGGGAGCCCGGGCAGAGAGCATCTGGATGAATTCACTGACCAGCTTATAGCTCGACTTGCTGGACACCCACAGCTCGGAGATGTTGGGTATCCACTCCGGGTCCTTCCTGATGGCAGCGTCTGCTACGTCAAACTTGCCGTCCCGTGGCCGGAAGGCGATCTCTATCCGCCGCTCCTTGTAATCCGCGTCCAGGACAAGCTTCCCCCTGAACACCGCATACAGGGAGGTAAGCCTTTGCTGCCCATCAACGATCAACCGCGCAGGGACCGTATGAGCCTTCGCATCTAAGCCAATGGCCTTCGCGCCATTGACGTTAGCGTTCTCCCAGAACAGCAGGTAGCCCACCGGGAATCCCCGGTACATGGAGTCGAAGAGGTCGCGGACCTTGGCGTTGGCCCAGACGAACGGACGCTGGATGTCCGGCAGGCCAATGTCCCCCACGTCAATGAAGTGGAGCAGGCTGGAGAGGTCGTAGTCCACTCGTTTGAAGCAGGTCTTGGGTTCGCTCATAACGGAATGTCCCTTAGGTGAGTGAGGTCCAGATAAAACCCTGCACGTCAATGAGGTCTGCGGGCTGAAGCAGGTCGCGCTTTGAGAGCTGACCGGAGATGTAGTCGATCAGCCCCCGGATCCGCTGGTAGCAGGCCCAGTTTGGCCGTGTCGTATAGCCGATGTCGAGGCCGACGGCCTGGGCGGCCTTCTGGATGTAAGACGGCTTGACGAAGATGTATTGGTTTGGATCGTACAGCGAGAGGAAGTAGGTCGCCGTGGTCCACTTGCAGGCGTCGAGCGCCTCCAGGGCGTCCACGAAACCGTCGAATCGGGGGCCGAGGTCGCCCTCCCCATGCAGGAGGTCGACCAAGGCCAGGGCGAACAGCCTCCGTTCGGCCTCCCCTTTTTTGATCCCGTCCGCCAGGTCCATGGACTCGTTGGCGAAAATCAGGTTCGTCTTGCTGACGACCTTCTTTGCCAGTTTGCAAACGGTCTCGAAGTCCTCGTTCGTGATCAACGGCAGAAGCGACTCCCGGGAGAGATGTTGCCGCAGGAATGCGGAGGCGTTGGCTTTGTAGACGCGCTCGTTCTCCACGTAAGCGGGGTCTGAGAACCCTTGGGGGAACTTGGCGAGGAACGCCGATTCCATGCCGGGGAAGGGGATGAAGCCCTTCACCGTGCGGAGGCGGTCGATCCTGTCCAGGACGGGGTGGCTGGCGGGTTTCGACGCTGGGGCCAGGAAGTCCTGGCGCATCTTCTTCTCTCCCTCGTACTCGAAGAAGATGCGGACGATGCCGCCGCTGAGCGGTTCCAGAACCTTGCCCAGGCCCCACTTGGCGAGGGTTGCGTGGGTTACATAGTCGCCTTCCTTGAACGTGGGGGTAGGGGTCACAGGACGTTCTCCACGGCTTTCTCGGCGTCCTTGACGCGGATTTCGCCGGACATGAGTTTGGGGAGGAGGAGGTCGCGGGTGCGGGCGAGGGTTTTGTCCTCGCGGATGTTGCTTCGAAGGTTCTGATCAAGCGGCCCCACTAGCCTGTCGAAGGCTTTCCTCGTTTGGCAATCACCAATACAAATAAAAAGGTTCTGAAGATCATTTTTAGTTACGTGCCCGAGCCCTGTTGTTTGCTTATTCCTGGCAATTTCTGAGAAGCGTGGTTTGAGGTATTTAAGCAAACTATACAGCAACACCACGGAGCATTCGCCATTCTCTCGAACAGAAAATATATGCTGATTGAGCCACGCTTCACCATGCGACCATATAAACGTATCGATAGATGTGTCTGGATTTCCTGACCACGAAAACAAAAGCTCTCCGCTGTGTATTTTGTATTTATCTCCAAGGTTAACAACGGAATGCTTCGTATTTGCAGATATACCAGATTTAAGCTCTGCAATTTTAACGATTGGCAAAGCGTACGGATCATCGCTGAAGTGTTCTTGACTGTAAGCAGCACCATTGGTCCAGACGGCCATGTCATATACTGGTTTAAGTCGCCACCCCTCGGGCTTCCCCTCCTCATCTAACCGACCCGGGAACAACTCCCACATCTCCGGCGCGAGGTAGGGGGCGCGGCCTTCCATTTTCGCCCGCGTGGGGCCGAAATCCACGAACCAGTCCTTGAAGATGGCGCGGGCCATAGATTCGAGGGTTTCGTTCATGCGGCGGTTGAGGTCGATTTTGTCGTCGAGGGAGCCGAGGATGGAGGCGATGGCTTGTTGGTACTCAATACAAGGAAACTCAATTTTGAAGGCAGTGCGCTGATCTGTCAGAGAAATATACGGTGCCATGTCTGTTTGACCAGAAGACCAGTCCATCTGGTGTTTGAAGGCAGGCCCTTTCATGGCGTAGAATAAAAAACGCGGACACAACTTGTCTTGTTTCAACACTCTCCAATAG
Source organism: Fundidesulfovibrio soli (assembly GCF_022808695.1). Classification (NCBI taxonomy): domain Bacteria; kingdom Pseudomonadati; phylum Thermodesulfobacteriota; class Desulfovibrionia; order Desulfovibrionales; family Desulfovibrionaceae; genus Fundidesulfovibrio; species Fundidesulfovibrio soli. The sequence continues at coordinate 105,047 of NZ_JAKZKW010000005.1, read as the reverse complement.
CATATTTGAGGTGAGTAGATAAATTTCTTTGTGTCACTGTCTACAAATGCTATGCGCCCAATTGTGCCCTTTGTTGTCAAGGCAACATCGCCATATCTACTTATCTTGTTGCCAGCGAGTCGTACGCTGTCAAACCCAAGTAATTCACAATGCTCGGTGTCTATCTGCCCATTTAAATTTCCAGCCCTAATAAATGGTAAACCTGTCGGACTCATTTCAGAATTCTTAGCCCGATACCCATCTCCGACTTCGAGGATTCCGTCACGAATTAAATGACTGACGGTGTATTCTTTAAAAGAGCTAGCCACAGAGTACTCCAGCTAATTTGACACGAACAGTCGCCATCAGCCTCTCTGCCTCTTCAAACTGCCCCTCTAGCTTCTCCCGCAGCGCCGCGAACCGCTCCTTGAACGGCGTCTCGTCGTCATCCTCGACCTCAGCGCCAACATACCGTCCTGGCGTCAGTACGAACCCATGCCCCTTGATTTCCTCCAGCGTCGCCGCCTTGCAGAACCCCGGCACGTCCTCGTACTCCCCGGCTTCCTTCTCGCCGCGCCAGGCGTGGTAGGCCCTGGCGATCCTCTCCACGTCCTCGTCGGAGAACTCTCGCCGCGTCCTGTCCACCAGATGCCCCAGCTTCCTGGCATCGATGAACAGCACTTCGCCCCGGCGGTCCCGGAATCCATGGTTCCCTTTGTTCCGGGCCAAGAACCACAAACACGCCGGAATTTGGGTGGAGTAGAACAACTGCCCAGGCAGGGCGATCATGCAGTCCACCACGTCGGCCTCGACCATGGCCTTGCGGATCTCACCCTCGCCCGACTGCGAAGACGACATGGACCCGTTGGCCAGCACCACGCCCGCCGTGCCGCTCGGAGCCAGATGGTGGATGATGTGCTGCAACCATGCGAAGTTGGCGTTCCCAACAGGCGGGATGCCGAACTTCCATCGCACGTCCTCGCGCAGGCGGTCGCCGCCCCAGTCGGAGATGTTGAATGGAGGGTTCGCCAGGATGAAATCGGCCTTGAGGTCCTTCAACTCATCCTTGTGGAAGCTCCCGTCGTTGTTCCAGCGGATATCCGCGTCGATACCCCGGACAGCGAGGTTCATCTTGCACAGCCGCCATGTAGTGTAGTTCGACTCTTGACCGTAGATGGCGATGTCGCCCATGCGCCCACCGTGTTCGGCCACGAACTTCTCGGACTGGACGAACATGCCGCCCGATCCGCAGCAGGGGTCGTAAACGCGGCCCTTGTAGGGCTCAAGCATCTCGACCAGGACGCGGACCACGGAGCGTGGCGTATAGAATTCACCGCCCCTTTTGCCTTCGGAACCCGCGAACTGGCTCAAGAAGTACTCGTAGACCCGGCCCAGGATGTCCTTGGCCTGCCCCTCTTCAGTGCCCAAGCCGATGCCGGAAATGAGGTCGATCAATTCCCCCAGCATCACCTTATTGAGGGCCGGACGCGCATAATCCTTGGGTAGAACGCCTTTCAGGCTCTCGTTTTTGGCCTCGATGGCGACCATGGCGTCATCGACGAGCTTTCCGATGGTCGGCTGCTTCGCGCTGGCCTGAAGGAAGGACCACCGGGCCACCTTGGGAACCCAGAAGATGTTATCGGCCAAGTATTCATCAGGGTCTTCGGCGCAAACAGGGTCTTCAGCGAGAAGAGACGCATGCCTGGCTTCGAAGCTGTCGGAGATGTGCTTGAGGAAGATGAGGCCGAGGGCAACATGCTTATAGTCGGAGGGTTCCATGTTGCCGCGCAGCTTGTCGGCGGCTTTGAATAGTTCGGCCTCGAAGCCCAGGCTGGCCCCGTTGTTACCATTGGAAGAAGCAGAGGCCTTCCGGCCTCGGGCTTTCGGAGCTTCTCCGGTTGAAGGAATTTGTTTCGGCTGCGGCGTGACTAATGTCCCTTGATCGCCCACCACCTCCCCTGCCAGTGCAACGGAACCGCCTCGACCCCGCCCCTTGTTGATCCGACCATCTGCGACAAGCGCATCTCTGACCTGATCATAAATCGCTTCCGGCCAGTGAAGTTCCTCTCGCAACCGAATATTACCGGCGCTGCCGCCCATGTCGGAGAGGGCCTTGATGAACTGCTCCATTTGCTCCTGAGATGCCATTGATCATCACCTTATTCGCTGCCGCCAGTTCTCAGCGGTCACATTCGGCGTGGACAAGCGCCATTTTGAAACCATTGAAGCGCCGGGCAATGCCCAATGCGTTTCCGCCTCGACAATTCCGGGAGTCACACAGACAGGGCTTTCTCCATATTATCAAGGCGATCAGTGCTAGTTAGGTTGTCCCTGCTAGATTGGTCAACCAGGATGATTCGATGGCGTGGAAACGCATTTTCGGTGGGATTACGTTCAAGCGCACGGTGCCAGGAAATCAGTTCCAGGCCTAACGCGCTGGGATTTCCATGTCACCCGGGGGGGTGGGTGACATCATGGGTGACACCGCTTGAATTTGGGAAAAGAAGAAGGCCGGCTAGGGTTACCTAACCGGCCTCATTCATTGGGAAATGTGTGGTGGAGCTGGACGGAATCGAACCGACGACCTCTTGAATGCCATTCAAGCGCTCTCCCAACTGAGCTACAGCCCCACACGGGAGAACTGCTTTTGACCGAAACTCGGCCGGTCGTCAACAGGAAAAATCCAAACCCGGAAAAATTTTTTCCACCCCTTCCCTCCCCGGCGTCCGCCCTGCTATTGTCTGCGCGTCCGGAGGCCCCAACGTGCTTGTTCTGCTGAAACGTCTCATCCTCAAGTCCATCTGGCTGGCTGTGGTGTTCCTCGGGATCACCCTGGTGAGCTTTTTCGTCATCCATCTGGCCCCTGGCAAGCCCACCGACCTCCAGACCGACATGAACCCGCTCATCACGCCCGAGGCCATCGCCCGGCTGGAGAAGCTCTACGGCCTGGACCAGCCCGTGCACGTGCAGTACGGCCTGTGGCTGAAGCGCCTGGGCAGCCTGGACTTCGGCAACGCCCTCACCGGCGACCGCCGCCCCGTGTGGGACAAGATCAAGGAGCGCCTGCCCCTGACCTTCGGCATGAACATGGCCGCCCTGGTCCTGACGCTGGCCCTGGCCATCCCCATAGGGGTCACGGCCGCGGCCCGGCAGAACGGCTTCTTCGACAGGGCCTCCACGGTGTTCGTGTTCCTGGGCTTTGCCGTGCCCGGATTCTGGCTGGCCCTGCTGCTGATGCTGCTCCTGGGCATCGTCTGGCCGGTGCTGCCCATCTCCGGCATCACCTCGCTGGACCACGCCCGCATGGACTGGTGGGGCCGCGCGGCCGACATCTGCTCCCACCTGGCCATCCCCATGTTCATCTACGTGTTCGGCGGCCTGGCGGGCATGAGCCGCTACATGCGCTCCTCCATGCTGGAGGCCTTGCGGCAGGACTACATCCTCACCGCCCGGGCCAAGGGCCTGCCCGAGCGCCTGGTGATCTACCGCCACGCCCTGCGCAACGCCCTGCTGCCGGTGATCACGCTCCTGGGCCTCTCGGTGCCGGGCCTGATCGGCGGCTCGGTGATCATCGAGCAGATATTCTCGCTGCCGGGCCTGGGCCAGCTCTTCTACCAGGCGGTCATGTCCCGCGATTATCCGCTGATCATGGCCAACCTGGTGCTGGGCGCGGTGCTCACCCTGGCGGGCAACATGCTGGCGGACGTGGGCTACTCCCTGGCCGACCCGCGCATCCGCTCCGGGGCCCGAAATGACTGACGGATTCTGGCAGAGCGCCCTGCGCCACCCCATGTTCCTGGCGGGCTTCCTGCTGGTGGGCGGCATGTCCCTGGCGGCGGTGCTGGCCCCCTGGATCGCCCCGTTCGACCCCACGGCCCTCAACGTGGACGCCCTGCTCCAGCCGCCCAGCGCCGCACACCTCCTGGGCACCGACGCCCTGGGGCGCGACGTGCTCTCGCGCATGCTGCACGGCGGGCGCGTCTCGCTGTGGGTGGGCTTTCTCGCGGTGGGGCTGGCCGTGGCCTTGGGACTGTTCTTCGGGCTGGTGGCGGGCTACTTCGGGGGCCTGGCGGACGAGGTCATCATGCGCGGGGTGGACGTGATGCTCTGCTTCCCCTCCTTCTTCCTGATCCTCACGGTCATCGCCTTCCTGGAGCCCTCCCTGGGCAACATCATGATCATCATCGGCCTGACCTCCTGGATGGGCGTAGCCCGCCTGGTGCGCGCCGAGACCCTCTCCCTGGCCCGACGCGACTTCGTGCTGGCCTCGCGGCTGGCCGGGGCGGGCAGCGCGCGCATCCTGCTGCGCCACATCCTGCCCAACGCGGCCGGGCCGGTGCTGGTCTCGGCCACCCTGGGCATCGCCGGGGCCATCCTGACCGAGTCCTCGCTATCCTTCCTGGGGCTCGGGGTGCAGCCGCCCATGCCCTCCTGGGGCAACATGCTCCTGGAAGGCAAGGAGGTGCTGGAGATCGCGCCCTGGCTCTCGGTGTTCCCGGGGCTGGCCATCCTGTTCACGGTGCTGGGCTACAACCTGCTGGGCGAATCCCTGCGGGACTTGCTCGACCCCAGGCTCAAGCAGTAAGAGGGACCGCCGGGCATGCTCACCTACCGGCCCGACGGAGGCCCCAAGCAGTGATCGATCTTCTGCGCATCAAAAACCTGGCCCTGATAGCCGACGTGGAACTGGAGTTCGGCCCGGGGCTCAACGTGCTCACCGGCGAGACCGGCGCGGGCAAGACCTTCATCCTCAAGGCCCTGGAATTCCTCACCGGGGAGCGCCTGAGCGCCGACATGGTGCGCCACGGCGCGCAGAAGGCCCAGGTGGAGGCGGTGTTCGTGCTGGACGGCGAGGAGCTCATGCTGCGCCGCGAGCTCTCCGCCGAGACGGGGCGCGCCAGATTCTACGTCAACGACCAGCTGGCCACCCAGGAGACCGCCCGCGAGCTCAAGCCCCGCCTGCTGCTGCACGCCAGCCAGCACGGACAGCAGAAGCTCTTGGCCCCCGCCTTCCAGGCCAAGCTGCTGGACCACTTCCTGCCCGACCACTCCCTGGCAGGGAGCCGCACCGCGCTGCTGCGCGAACTGGCCGACGTGGCCCGCGAGGCCAAGGCCCTGCACGAGCGCCTGGCCCACCTGGAGGACCGCCGCGAGATTCTGGAGCTCAAGCGCGCCGAGATCGACAAGGTGGCCCCCCGCCCCGGCGAGGAGGAGGAGCTGCTGGCCCGCCAGCAGGCCCTGCGCCACGCCCGGCGCGCCAAGGACGCCGTGGAGGCCGCCCTGGACATGCTCTACGGCGACCAGGGCCTGCCCGCGGGGCTCGGGCGCCTGGAGCGCGAGCTTGGCGTGCTCGCCCAGACCGGCGGGGATTTCGAGGCCGATCAGGCGGCCGTGCGCGAGGCCCGGGTGGCCCTCTCCGATCTGGCCGAGCGGCTGCGCTCCGGCGTGCCCGGCCTGGAGGAGGACCCCGAGGCCGTGGAGTCCCGCCTGTGGGAGCTGGCCCAGCTCAAACGCAAGCTCAAGCTGGACATGCCCGCCATCCTGGACCTGGCCCGCGAGATCGAGGAGAACCTGAACTTCCTGGACAGCGCCGGGCTGGATTTCAAGCGCCTGGAGCGCCGCGCCCGCGAGCTGCGCGCCCAAGCCGCCCAGGTGCTCTCCGCCCTGGACGCGGCCCGCACCGAGGCCGCGGGGCGGCTCTGCGCGCGTATCGAGGGGGAGCTGCGCAGCCTTGGGTTTTCCGAGCATGTGCGCGTGCTCTTCGAGCTGACCCCCACCGAGCTTTACCCGGCCGAGGGCGACATGCCGGCGCTCAGCGAGCTCTCCGCCAAACTGCTCTTCGCGCCCAACCCGGGCCAGCCGCCACAGCCGCTGGACCGCATCGCCTCAGGCGGCGAGCTCTCGCGCTTCCTGCTGGCCGTCACCAGCCTGCGCTCCGAGAACGACCAGGCCGCGCTGATCTTCGACGAAGTGGACGCGGGCATCGGCGGCGTGACGCTGAACCGCGTGGGCGAGCGCCTCAAGGAGCTGGCCCGCCACCGCCAGATGCTGCTCATCACCCACTGGCCGCAGCTGGCGGCGCTAGCAGGGCGGCACTTCATGGTGGCCAAGCACGTGGCCGACGGCCAGACCGAGACCACCGTCACCGCCCTGGAGGGCAAGGCCCTGCGCGAGGAGCTCAGCCGCATGGCGGGCGGCGGCGAACAGGGGCACGCCCTGGCCGAGAAGCTCCTCCTGCCGCTGGGCTGAGGCGGCGCACATTTCCAGGCCTCGCCCCGCCGTCGCGCGGCCGATACCCCAACCTCCGGAGATCCCCATGAAATCGCTCAAAGGAACCAAGACCGAGAAGAACCTCCTGGCCTCCTTCGCCGGGGAGTCCCAGGCCCGCAACCGCTACACCTTCTTCGCCGGCGTGGCCAAGAAGGAGGGCTACGAGCAGATCGCGGCCATCTTCACCGAGACCGCCGAGCAGGAGAAGGAGCACGCCAAGCGCTTCTTCAAGTTCTTGGAGGGCGGCGACGTGGAGATCACCGCCACCTACCCCGCAGGGCGCATCGGCACCACGCTTGAGAACCTCAAGCACGCCGCCGCCGGCGAGCACGAGGAGCACACCGTGCTCTACCCGGCCGCCGCAGCCGTGGCCCGCGAGGAGGGTTTCGAGGCCGTGGCCCTGGTCTTCGAGGCCATCAGCACCGTGGAGGAGTTCCACGAGAAGCGCTACAAGGCCCTGGCCGCCGACGTGGAGAACGGCACCGTGTTCAAGAAGACCTGCGAGACCACCTGGAAGTGCCGCAACTGCGGCTACAACCACAAGGGAGACGCCGCCCCGGTGAGCTGCCCCGCCTGCATGCATCCCCAGGCCTACTTCCAGGTCTGCGAGTGGAACTTCTAGCCGCCCGGGGCCTTGCCCGGCGGACGTGACGGAAAAGCGCCAGGGCGCCCCGGCTGTGCGGGGGCTCCCTGGCGTCTGAAGATGCGCGGGGTGAGCGGAAGCCATCTGGACCGCGGCCGAGCGGGCAGCCGCGCCGTTCGGCGAGGCGCTCCGCGCCCGGCTCGGGTCCCTGTCCGGCCGATGAATCTGCACACCATTGGCCGTCTCGGCGCGAGGACCAAACCGGTCCGGGGCTTATTCCGCCGGAGCCGGCTCCTGCGAGGGCTCTTCCTGGTCGCCCTCCGCGCCTGAGGCGCTCTTCTCCCGCTTGCGCTGGAGCTTCTCTTCCTTCTTCTTATTCTTCGCAGCCTCTCTGGCGCGCTTCTCAAATGAATAGTTAGGTTTTTTAGCCACGGTCAACCTTGTGTTAAAGAGTGGAGGAAACACACTCGCCAGGGGCGACCCCCCGACGCGGGCAACAGGGCGAATACCGAGTCCAGCTGCATCGCGGACGCATCGGGAGGCAGCCCGCGTGTCCGGCTCATTCTTGATCGGAGAACGAAGAAATGGATTGAGTCGCGGGGAATGCGCCACGTTGCCTCCTTGGTTATGAAGGAAGGCTCGACGAGTATCAAGTGAAGTTCACGCCCCGCGCCAGGTTTGCGCGCAATCCTTCGGGAATTCCGGCCCGCCCGGACAGCCGGAATGTTGTCGCGGCCCCCGGATTCGCCTATTGATGGAGGATCGTGAAGAGCGCTGCGGGCGCACCGAGGGGCACATGGGCAAGAACAGGCTGGAAGCCTTCAGCGACGGCGTCATCGCCATCATCATCACCATCATGGTCCTGGAGCTGAAGGTCCCGCGCGGAGACACGTTCGCCGCCCTGCTCCCGCTCATCCCCACGTTTTTGTGCTACGTCTTGAGCTTCGTCTACGTCGGCATCTACTGGAACAACCACCACCACATGCTCCACACGGTGCAGCGGGTGAGCGGCGGGATGCTCTGGGCCAACCAGCACCTGCTGTTCTGGCTCTCGCTGATCCCCTTCGTCACGGGCTGGATGGGCGAGAACCACTTCGCGCCCGCGCCCACCGCGCTCTACGGCGTGGTGCTGCTCATGGCCGCCATCGCCTACTGGATGCTGCAGCGCACCATCATGAACGCCCAGGGGCCGGACTCCCTGCTCAAGGCGGCTGTGGGGCGCGACCTCAAGGGCAAACTCTCCCCGGTGCTCTACCTTTTGGCAATCCCCTCGGCGTTCCTGGCCCAGTGGATCGCCGACGCCATCTACGTGCTGGTGGCCCTGATCTGGCTCGTGCCGGACCAGCGCATCGAGCGGGTCCTGGTGGGAAGGAAACAGCGCGGGGGGATCACTTCGGATGGCTGACAGGCTTGCGCTCGGCCCGTAAAGTGTGAGAAGTTGTCACGTCTTCAATTCAGGACATCGCGTAATGCGAATTGGACATCCCGCCTGACACGGCGCGGGTGAGGCCCCCGGATATCGGGCATCCTGGTGTGGCACGGAGAGCGGACGGCCATCCGGCCGAAAGCCTGGCTTCTGTTTATCAGGTCTGAGTCGTGCGCGGGGTTTTTCGCCCGCGGTTGCGGGGCTTTCATGCCGGATTCCGGGAAGACCAGGGAACAGCTTCTGGCCGAGTTGCTGGAGTTGCGCAGCAGCGAAAGGCTGCGCCGCAAGCTCGCGGCCGTGTCCTGCGACTTCACCCACGCCTGCGAGCGCGAGGGGCTCGAACCCTTCCGCGTCACCTGGCTGGGCGGGGCCTACGAGAAGGTCACCGGGTACAACTCACTCGAAATACTCACCACCGGCTGTTGGCTGACTTTCGTCCACCAGGAGGACCAGGAGCGCGTCGGCGCGCACCTGATGCGCCTGAAGGCGGGCGACGCGGGCGAGATCGAGTTCCGGCTGATCCACAAGGACGGCGGCGTGCGCCACGTCCGCGAGACGTACCTCTGCGAGCAGGGCGAGCACGTCCACCAGCTGCGCCTCTACGGCTCCATCAACGACATCACCGAACGCACCCGCATGCAGGAGCTCATGGTCCAGACGGAGAAGATGATGTCCGTTGGCGGCCTGGCCGCGGGCATGGCCCACGAGATCAACAACCCCTTGAGCGGCATCCTGCAGAGCATCCAGGTCATCATGCGCCGCCTGGGCGAGCCCAACGGGCCGAACGCGATGGCCGCGCGGGAGTCCGGCTGCACCCTGGATTCCGTGACCGGCTACATGGAGCGCAGGGGCATCCTCACAGGCCTGAACAGCATCCGGGAGTCCAGCGTGCGCGTGGCCCAGGTGGTCAGGAACATGCTGGAGTTCAGCCGCAGGAGCGAATCGACCAACGCCCCCGCCGATATCAACGACCTGCTGGAAAAGACCGTGGAGCTCTACTCCACCGACTACGACCTCAACAACAAGTACGACTTCAGGAACATCCGCCTGGAGCGCCGGTTCGAGAGCGGGCTGCCCCAGGTGCCCTGCTCCAGGACGCAGATACAGCAGGTGATCATGAACCTGCTGGGCAATGCGGCCTACGCCCTGCGGGGAACGCCGCAGCCCGCCATCGTGCTGCGCACGCTGCTCGACGGCGACGCCGTGCGCATCGAAGTGCAGGACAACGGCCCCGGCATGGACGAGCCCACCCGGCGCAAGATCTTCGAGCCCTTCTTCACCACCAAGCCCGTCGGCAGCGGCACGGGGCTCGGGCTCTCGGTCTCCTATTTCATCGTGACCAACAACCACAAGGGCAGCATCGAGGTGGATTCGTCCCCCGGCAACGGCGCCCGCTTCATCATCCGCCTGCCCCTGAGCAGGGGGGGCTCCGCCGGGTTCGAACAGCACCCGGACCACTGCTGACCAGCCGGGAGCCACGGCCCGCCCGCGCCCGCATTGACTTCGCCCCTCTTCGGCCGTAAGCCCTTGCCTGTTTTCACTTCCCCCTCTGCGGAGACCCCATGCAAGACATTCTCATCGCGCTGGGAATCAGCCTGGCGGGTTTCGCCCTCCAGGTCTGGCCCCGGCTCATCAACCGCTATTTCGGCATCGACACCTGGCGCTTCACCCTGCTGGCCCAATACATCAGGGATAACAGGAAGCTCCCCGAGAGCCTGCCGCACAAGTACATCGTGCCCGGCTCCGTGGACAACCCGCCGCTGTTGCCCTGGCTCTGCTCGCTGCTGCCCAAGGACTGGCTGGACCGCAACCAGGGCCTGATCTCCCCGGCGTTCGACATCCTGACCAGCCTGACGGTCTACTTCATGGGCCTGGCCGCCTCGGGGCAGGCCGCGGGCGGGCACTACGCCCAGATGGCCTATCTGCTCACCCCGGTGGTGCCCCTGGAGGCCTCCAACCTGAGCCTGCGCACCCTGGGCGGCCTGATCTTCACCTGGTCCATGCTCATGGTGCAGAGCTACGTGCTGCACCCCGCCTGGTGGACCATGCTGGTGGGCGTGGCGGGCGTGGTGCTGCTCTCCATGACGCACCGCATGGCCATGCAGGTCTTCTTCTTCACCCTGTTCTGGATGAGCATGGTGACCGGCGACGTTCACCACCTGCTGGTGTTCGCCCTGGGCGCGCTGGCGGCGGTGTTCTGCACCAAGGGGCTCTACCTGCGCTACCTGCGCGGGCACATGCTCATGATCTGCTTCTGGATGTACAACATCCACAACCGGCTGGCCCACCAGGTGCGCGGCAACCCCACGGCCGAGCGCAAGCACACGGACTTCGTTCGCCGCATCGAATACCTGATCTGGAAGATACCCGTCGCGCCCTTCCTGGCCGTGAACCCCTGGATACTCTACAGCTTCTGCGCCGTGTTCAGCGTGCTGCCCATGGCCGGGACAACGGGGGGTGTGGACCCCTGGATGAAGACCTTCGTGCTCTGGAGCGTGACGCTCTTCTTCCTGGGCATCCTGTTCAACCTGCCGCTCCTGCGCTTTTTGGGCGAGGGCCAGCGCTACCTGGAGTTCGGCACCTCGGCCGCCGCCGCCGTGGCCGGAACCATGATCCTCAAGTTCCAGCACAACCCCGAGGTCTGGGGCGTGGTGCGCTCCGTGCCCTGCATCCTGGGCCTTGGCTGCCTGGCCCTGGTGCTCTTCTTCCAGCTCAAGCTGGTGGTGAAGAACCCGGACAAGTCCATCACACCGGCCCTGCGCGCGCTCATCGCCCACCTCAACTCGCGCCCGCGCCCGGTGCGCCTGGCCTGCCTGCCCCACGGGCTGGCCGACGCCGTGACCTACTTCCTGGAGAACGGCCAGGTGCTGCTCTCCGACAACTCGGTGGGCGTGTGGGAGTTGGTGGACTGGTTCCCGCTCATCACCAAGCCGCTGACGGAAATCGCGGAGAAGTACCAGCTCAACGCCTTCCTGGTGAGCACAAACTTCGTCAAGCCCGAGGAGCTGGACCTGCCCGGCTACGAGATCACTTTCCGGCAGGACAACCTGATCCTCTTCGAGAAGGCGGACGCGTAAGGACAGCCATGCCCAAGCGACTCGACTCCGCGCTGATCGCCACCTGCTCCGACATCCTGGACGAGTCCGGCGAGGCCATCCGCCACAACAGCCCGGCCTGGCCCATGATGGACTATTTCTCCAGGCGCTGCCGCACGCTCGCGCTGCTGGAGCTGTCCCTGCCGCGCAAGGGCATGGTCTGCCGCCCGCAGCTGAGCCTGTTCGAGAACGGACGGCGCACGGCCTTCAAAACCTGGGGGCCGCTGGCCACCCGGCCCTTCCTCGTGGCCGAGGGCGAGGCCGGGCCGCGCACCTACATGCGCCTCAAGGTCCGCGACCTGCTGGCCTGCCTCTGGGCGGCACAAGCTTTCAACCGCCGCTACGACCTGTTCATCGGCGTGGAGTCCCTGCTGGCCATCCTGGGCGGGATGCTGCGCAAACTCAGGCTCGTGGACGAGTCGGTCTACTACATCTCGGACTGGTCGCCTTGGAAGTTCTCCAACAAGGCGCTCAACCGCGTCTACCTGGAGATGGACAAGGCCGCCTGCCGCCTGAGCAGCCACATCTGGAACTACACTTACGCCATCGCTGACGCCCGGCGCGACATCCTGCACTTCGACGACTCAAAATTCGGCCAGCAGCACTGGGTGCCCTTCGGCTTCATCCCCGACGGGGTGGCGATCCCCCCCGACAGCGCGGTGGACTTGAACCGTCTGGTGTTCTGTGGAGGCATCGGCCCCGAGAACGGGCTGGATGTCATCGTGGAGGCCATGCCCGCCATCCGCGCGGCCCTGCCGGAGATTCGCCTGGACGTGCTGGGCGACGGGCCGGACCTTCCCCGCCTCAAGGCCCGGGCCGAGGCCCTGGGCGTTGGCGGCGCGGTGACCTGGCACGGCTACGTCACGGACCGCAGGCGCATCCTGGACGCCCAGCTGGGCGCGGGGCTGGCCCTGGCGCCCTACGCCCCGCTGGAGAACAGCGTGAAGCGCTTCGGGGACGTGATCAAGATCCGCGAGGCCATCGGCTGCGGCCTGCCCATAATAACCACCGAGGTGCCGCCCTCCCACCGGGAGGTGCGCGAGAAGAACCTGGGCCGCGTCATCGAGTATTCCCCCGAGGCCCTGACAGGCGCGGTGGTCGAACTGCTCTCTGACCCGGCGGCCTACTTCGCGGTGCGGGCCAATGTGGTGGCCGCGTCGCGCGAGAACCTCTGGGACAACATCTACGGCCGGACCCTGGCCGCCATGGGCTACGGCCCAGGACCCGCTTGACCCCCTTCGCGGTCAAACGCTAGGCTCGCCCAAATGAACCACGCCTCCCCGCCCGTCTCCGTCTGCCCCGTCTGCCGCTGCGACCGCGCCACGCAGTACCACCAGGACTCCCGCGTGCGCCTTGTGCGCTGCGCAAGCTGCGGGCTCAAGTACCAGAGCCCCATGCCCACGCTGGAGGCCCTGAGCGCGCTCTACGCCTCGCAGGAATATTACGACGGCCAGTACTTCCCGGCCCAGTTCGCCGAGCGCAAGGCCATGTTCGCCCACCGCCTGGCCGCCCTGGAGCCCCTCACGGGCGGGCCGGGCCGCGTGCTGGAGGTGGGCTGCGGGCGCGGGCAGTTCCTGGAGGCGGCCCTGGAGCGCGGCTGGAGCGCCTGCGGCCAGGAGTTCGCCGAGCAGACCGTGGAGGTGCTGAAGGGCACCGTGCCGGCGGCCGAGCTGGCCTACGGCGTGTTCCCGGAGGAGTGCCCCTTCCCGGACGCGTCCTTCGACCTGGTGCACCTCAACCACGTGCTGGAGCACTTCTTCGAGCCCATGGAGGCCCTGAGCCGCGTGTGGGGCCTGCTCAAGCCCGGGGGCGTGCTCTACTGCGAGGTGCCCCGGCAGTCCAACCTGCAGAACACCCTCTCCAACCTGCTGGGCCGCAAGGATTTCGCGGTGCACTACATGCTGGAGCACCTCTGCTACTTCGAGGCCAAGTCCATGACCCGCGCGCTCGAAGGCTCCGGCTTCGCGCCGCTCTCCATCCGCATCGAGGGCATGGGCGACCCGCACCGCTTCGTGCGCGGCGTGCACTACACCTCGCCCTGGACCCACCTCATGGCCCTGGTCGTGGGCGGGCTCAAGCTGCAGGGGCCGCTGGGCGGCGGCAACCTGGTGGCCGTGGCCCGCAAAAAGGAACCCCGATGACCGACGTCCTGCTGATCAACTCATCCTTCACCTACGGGCGGGTGGCCCGGGGCATCCAGTTCTACCCGCCCATCGGGCTCAACTACCTCGCGGCCTCCCTGCGCCTCAAAGGGCTGCGCCCCAAGATCGTGGACCTGGGCATCGAGCCCCTGACCACGGAGCTGATCGGCGACATCGTGGCCCGGGAGAACATCCCCCTGGTGGGCTTCTCCTCCAACTCCCCGCAGATCCACAACACCATGCGGATCGTCAGGGGGCTGCGCGAGCGCTTCGGCCAGGACCTGACCATCGCCCTGGGCGGCTTCCACATCAGCAACGACGCCACCTTCCTGGAGCGCTACCCCCAGATCGACATCGGGGTCATCGGCGACGGGGACATCACCTTCACGGAGATCGCCCAGCGGGTGGTCGGCGGCGAGAAGGTGCGCGGCACCTTCACCGGCACCATGACCGCCAGCCTGGACGACATGCCCTTCCCGGCCTACGACCTCACCCCGCTGGACAACTACAAGCAGGTCGGGCTCAAGTACTACCCCCTGCTCGGCACCCGGGGCTGCCCGTTCAACTGCGTGTTCTGCTCGCGCTCGCCCATGTCGCGCAAGGTGCGCTTCCGCTCGGCGGAGAACCTGCTGGAGGAGATGAAGCGCGGCTACGACGTCTTCGGCGGGCGCTACGGCTTCCTGGACGAGAGCTTCACCCTGCGGGAAAGGAACGTGATCGAGTTCTGCGAGGGGCTCATCCGGTGGGGCAAGCCCGTGCGCTGGACCGCCGGGGGCATCCGGCTGGACCAGATCAACCCCGACGTGCTGGACCTGATGTGGAAGGCCGGGTGCAGGGACTTCTTCGTGGGCGTGGAGACCGGCAGCGAGCGCGTGCGCAAGGAGATCGTGGGCAAGCGCATCAGCGACAAGCAGATCTTCGAATCCTTCAAGATACTCGACCGCCACCCCTTCGAGGTGGAGGCATCCTTCGTGCTGGGCCACCCCACCGAGACCGAGGAGGAGCTGGCCCAGACCTGCTTCTTCCCGGCCAAGCTCAAGAGCATGGGCGTCAAGTGCCTGACCCAGGTGGGCTTCAAGCTGGCCGTGCCCATGCCGGGCTCGCGGCTGTGGAAGATCGCCCTGGACGAGGGCAAGATCCCGCCCGACTTCATCGACCGCTACATCAACTTCGAGTACGGCGAGGACTTCTTCTCCGTCTGGCCCAAGTACTACCCCGACGGGATCACGAAGGAGCGGGTGCTGGAGCTCAAGAAGCAGGGCTACCTCAAGTACTACCTGCGCCCGGAATACATCCTGGCGCGCCTCAAGCGCGATCTGCTCAACCCCAAGTACCTGCTTGAGGACATCCGCGAGTTCATCAGCATGATCCGCAAGGGCCACTCCACCGTGAGCCTCACAGAGTAAACCATGACCTCATTCCGCAAGACAGCCGCCCGCAACGTGCCCGACGGGTTCGACCTGGAGAGCCACCCCAAGGTGGCGATCATCGTGGAGACCACCATCCCGCCGGTGTCGCGCGCCAACCTGCGCATGTACTGGCTGGCCCGTGAGATCCTGGCCCAGAAGAAGGCCCTGGTGAACATGATCGCCCCCAGCCGGGACCTGGGCTCCAGGGCCTCCTACTTCACCGAGTGGATCTGGATGAACCAGTACCCCGGCTTCGGCAAGTCGCTCTACGGGGCCTTCAGGCTGCCGGTGCGGCTGTGGCACTTCCTGGCCTCCATCATCTCCATCGTGGTGCTGGAGGTCTGGTACCGCCGCTCCGGGGCGCGCGGCTTCTGCGCCGTGCACGCCTGGAACCCCCTGGCGGGCATGGCCGCCGTGGTGGCGGGCTGGCTCATCCGGCGGCCCGTGTTCCTCGACTTCACGGACTTCTATTCCGACATCGCCCGCACGGACATGCCCATGCTGGCCAAGCCCCTGGTCTGGCTGGAAAACCTGGTGCTGGGCCGGGCGCGCAACGTGTTCGTGGTCTCCGACGTGATGCGCGAGCACCTCATCGCCCACAAGGGCCTGCCGCCCGAGAAGGTGGTGGTGGTGCCCGACGGCACCGACGCCCAGACCTTCCGCCCGGGCCTGGACGGGGCCGCCGTGCGCCGCAAGCTGGGCATCTCCGACGAGACCCCGCTGATCATCTTCCACGGCGACATCAAGCACGACGACGGCGTGGACGTGCTCCTGAACGTGCTGGCCGAGGTGGTCAAGGTCCGGCCGGACACACGCCTGCTCATCCTGGGCGGGGGCGGCCCCTACTTCGACGGGGTGATCAAGCCCATGATCGAGAGCCTGGGGCTTGCCGGGCACATCGTCAGCCCCGGCTGGATCCCCCACAACGAGGTCCCGGCCTACGTCAACGCCTGCGACGTGGGCGCCATGACCCTGCGGGCCACGCTCAACCACGACAACTACCTCTCCTTCAAGCTCTTCGAGTACTGGGCCTGCGGGCTGCCCGTGGTGGTCACGAAGCTCAAGGCCATCGGGCGCATCGTGAAGGACGGCGAGAACGGGCTGGTCTGCCCCTCGGAGGACGTGGCGGCCTACGCGGCGGCCTTCCTGCGCCTCATCGAGGACCGCGAGCTGGGCAGGCGCATGGGCGCGGCCGGGCGCGAGCTGGTGGAGCGCGAGTACGACTGGCGGACGATCATGAAGAAAGAGGTCGCCTGCTACACCCAGGACATCCTTGATCTGGCGGTGGGGGCCAGGAGGCCCTGACCGGCGCGGCTCCGCCTTCCGGTTTGGGGCGGCCGCAGTGAGCCAGCCGGAATGAGCCCGAGGCCGCCCGGTTGTTCCCGGCGGGGCGGGGCTAGCGCCCCTTCCAGCCGAAGAAGGGCGTCCTGAAGTAGGCGATGCTCCCCAGCTGGTTCACCAGCGAATCCTTCAGCGTCTCCCCGCCCCTGCAGACTCTGCAGTAGGGCGTGGGCAGCACGCACCAGCGCATGAGCTTCCTGAACCGCGTGGCCTCGGGGCCGGACAGGATGTCCCCCAGGGGCTGGGCGCACACGTTGCCCATCACGTTCCGGCCGTCGTAATCCTTGCAGCAGGTGGTCACGTCGCCGTTCCAGAGAACGCCGATATGCCCGCGCATGCCGTCGCAGGCCCCCACAAGCCCGTGGTGGAACCGCCCGCCCTTGGATGTGTCCGGGATGTCGTTCCAGCGGGCGATGCTCTCCAGGCGCACGGAGAGGCTGGGGCTCAGCCGCACCGTGTCGTGGAAGGCCGCCGCGCTGTGCTTCACCCGCGCCTCCAGGCCGATGCTCTCCAGCAGGCGGTTCACGTAGTCCGCGCTTTGGGCGGCCTTCATGTCCTTGGCCATGGCCCCGGTCTGGACCAGGGAGTCCACCAGGCTCGGCTTGAAGCACTTGAGGATGACCTTGCGCTCGGGGCAGGACGCCGCGCGGGTGAGCAGCTCGCGGATGCCCGCCACGTAGGCCTCGTGGTTCATGGACGACAGCGAGGAGAAGGCCTCGGGGTCGATCCCCCTGTAGCTGATGTAGAGCTCGTCGATCCGGGATTCGGCCCACCTGTCGATGTTCTTCGCGGAGAGCAGACTGCCGTTGGTGAAGCAGCGCACCGTAAGCCCCGCCTCGGAGGCGTGGGCCGCCATCTCGAACAGCCCCTTGTGCATGAAGGGTTCGCCCATGAGCCCGAGCTGGATCGTGTCGAAGAAGCCGCCTTCGACCCCCTCCCGGACGATGCGCCGGAACACGTCCATGGACATGAAGCCCTTGGGCCGGGTGATGGATTCGCTCGGACAGAAGGGGCATCTGAAGTTGCAGGCGTTGGTCAACTCCAGGATCAGGCTCTCGAACATGGGCTTCATGCTGCTCCCGTGGGCTATGGGCACTGGCGGGGTGTGCCGCGCTGAGGCTTCGTACGAGGTTTCCCCCGGCCTTGCAACCGAGCGCCCCGGCCGCCAGCCCTTAAATCCGGGCCACCCCCAGGAACACCGCGTGCAGCGCCGCCACAACGGCGCTGAACGTCGCCCAGACCCACGGCCCGGAGCGCCCCAGGAAGGTCAACTCCATCTCGGATTTGGGGCATGCGCCGAGGCAGTCCCGGCAGAGCGAGCAGGAGACGCCCGGGCGCTTGCGGCCCAGGTCCTCGGGGCGCAGGGCGTCGTAGCGGCAGGCCAGGGAGCACACCCCGCAGCCTTTGCAGCCGCTCCCGATGCGCAGCCGCCAGGGGGACAACTTCCCGGCCAGCCCGGCCAGCAGGCCCATGGGGCACCAGCCCGAGCAGTGGGCCATCACGCCCGTCCGCCGGGAGGCGAAGGCCATGATCCCCACGCCCGCCAGCCCGAACCCGCCAGCCAGCCAGACCGCCGTCATGGACGTAACCCCCATGCGGCCCAGCGCCCAGGCCACGCCGAACACCGCCGCCGCCAGCAGGATGCGCCCCCGGCGCAGCCAGGCCGGGGCCGCCGAAGGCCGCTTGCGGGCCTGGCTCATGGCCGAATCCCAGGCCCCGATATAGCAAAGGTGGCTGCACCAGGCCGGCCCCACCAGCAGCACCGTGGCCGAGAACAGGCACAGCATGAACAGCCCCTCGCCCCTGAACAGCGGCCCGGCCACGATGAGCGCGGGCACGGGCAGGTGCAGCGCGCCGGTCATCAGGAAATCCTTGAATCCGGCCAGGCCCAGGGCCAGCTGCCCGAAGAACGCCAGGGAGAACAGCCCCCAGGCCCGCCTGCGCGCCTTCGAGGCCCGCAGCGGGTCGCACAGGGCCTCGGCCGTAAACCCCGCATAGAGCGCCAGCAGCGAGATCTCCAGCCAGCCAGCCCCGTGCGCGAAACGCTCCGCCAGCAGCATGGGCGGGCGCACCTTGAGCTGCACCACGGCCAGCAGGGCCAGGGCCACGGCCCAGGCCGCGAACCCGGCCACGGGGAACTCGCGGGGGCCGGACGCATCTGCCTTTGCCCGGCTGTTGCGGGCGAACAGGGGTTGCTCCAGGGCCCAGGCCGCCAGCGCCGTGACCAGGGCCGCAACCGAAAGGATGACCGCCAGGCGCAGCCAGGGCTCGCCCGTGGCCTGCCGCAGGCGCACGAAGTGCAGCATGGTGTCCACGGTGATGAGCGACCCGGCCAGGGCCAGCGCCTGATTGGCCCGGCGCGGGAATTCGCGCCGGGTGAAGATCAGGCACGCCGCCGGTGCCAGCCAGGCCAGTGCCTCCCAGATGCCGTGCCACCGGTTGAGGTGCGCCGCCGGGATCAGCGCGCCCAGCACGACCAGGGCAACCAGGCCCGCGTTCTTGAATCGGTTCATGTGTCGCTCCGCAGAAGGCGTTCACCCGTTTTCTAGCACGGATGCCCACCGGGGCATTGATTTGCGTCACAATCCGGGTCATTCCATGCCCATGAAAAAACAGACCTCCTCCACCGGCGCGCTTCTCAGCATGGTGCCCCTGTTCTCCAACCTGAGCCCGGCCCAGCTTGAGACCATCGAACAGAACTCCGCCGTGATCAAGGCGGACAAGGGGCAGGTGATCTTCCTCGAAGGCGTGGAGGCCAAGGGCCTCTACATCCTGCTGCAAGGCCAGGTGAAGATCTTCAAGGCCTCGCCGGAAGGCAAGGAGCAGATTCTGCACATGCTTGGCCCGGGCGAGCCTTTCGCCGAGGTGCCCATGTTCCAGGGCGGGGTCTTCCCGGCCAACGCCATGGCCGTGCAGCCGAGCACGGTGCTC
Organism: Fundidesulfovibrio soli; assembly: GCF_022808695.1. Lineage (NCBI taxonomy): Bacteria > Pseudomonadati > Thermodesulfobacteriota > Desulfovibrionia > Desulfovibrionales > Desulfovibrionaceae > Fundidesulfovibrio > Fundidesulfovibrio soli. Next base: position 85,872 of record NZ_JAKZKW010000005.1, on the reverse strand, counting down.
TACACCGAGAAGGCCGTGCTCATGCGCCTCATGGAGCGCGACGCCGGGCTCTCCATGGCCATGCTGGCCGCGCTCTCCCAGCGGCTGCGGCAGATGGCCTCCATGATCGGCCAGCTCACCCTGCGCGAGGTTCCCGCGCGCCTGGCCGCCTACCTGCTTCTCCAGGCCGACGAGAAGCAGTCCGACACCTTCGTGCTGGACATGAGCAAGGGCCACCTGGCCGCGCTGCTGGGGGCCACGCGCGAGGCCCTCTCCCGCGCGCTGGCCCGCCTGGAGGATTCGGGCTGGATCTCCATGGACAACCGCACCATCACCATCCTGGACCGCGAGCGGCTGGAAGCCCTCTCCGAAGGGGACCTCAAGCTCAAGTAGCTGGCCCGGTCCTTGCTTGGAGTCTTGGCATCATGCCCAGACCCTTCCGCTTCAACCTGGACAAGGTCCTGGAATACCGCTCCCAGCTGGAGGACCAGGCCAAGATCGCCCTGTCAAAGGCCCAGCAGGCCTTGCGGGATCACGACCGTTTCCTGGAGATGCTGGAGGGCGACCTGGACATCCAGCGCGACAAGCTCGCTTCCAGCGCGCTCACCGCGGCGGAGCTCTGGCTGCTGCGCTCCTATATCCAGCGCCTGGAGCAGGACCTGGCCCTGGGCAGACAGCGGCGCATCGAGTTGGCCCAGGACGTGCATGACAGGCGCGAAGAGCTGGCGGCCCGCGCCAAGGATCGCAAGCTCCTCGAAAAACTCAAGGAAACCCAGGCGGCCAGACATGTTGCGGAAGAGAACAGAAAAGAGCAGGCAGGCTTCGACGAGATGGCAACGCTTCGTTACCAGCCTCCGGTTGTCTAGAATCGCCCTGGCAGTGGCCGTGCTCGCGGCCGCCAAGCTGGGCCTGCTGCTGACCATGGGCCTGCGCGGCGCGCCCGCGCCGGTGCCCGTCGCCGCCGTCACGGCCACGCCCCCCGCCGCGGTACAGAACGTGGCCCAGGCTCAAGGCCAAATATCGGGCCAGATGTCGGGCCCGGCCCCCGTGGTCCGCGCCTCCATCCTGGATGATGCCCCGGCCCACGCCCAGGCGGCCGCAGCCGCCCCTGCCGCTCCTGACAAGAAGGCCATCCCCCCGGCCCAGCAGCCCGAGTCCGTGCTCTCCGTGCAGGTGCTCAGGCAGCGCGCCGAAGCCCTGGACCGCCAGGAGCAGGCCCTCAAGACCCTGGAGGCCGACCTCAACGCCCGGCTGGCCTCGCTCAAGGAGCTGGAAAGCTCGCTCAAGGGCCTGCTGGACGAGGCCAAGTCCGTCAAGGACGAGAAGATGCGCCACCTCATCGACATGTACACCAACATGAAGCCCAAGCAGGCCGCCTCGGTGCTGGAGACCCTGGACGAGGGCGTGGCCGTCAAGATTCTGTCGGGCATGAAGGGGCGCCAGGCCGGGGAGATCCTGACCTTCGTCGCCGCCAAGAAGGCCGCAAAGCTCTCCGAGGACCTGACCAAGTTCCAGGCCGGCAAGGACCTGCCCGAAAGGCCCTAGCTCAGGGACCGATCATGACGCAACAGCCCCCGCCGGGACATCCCGGCGGGGGCTTTTGCGTGGCCGCACAGGCACTGGGATGGACGCCGCGCCCGAAGCCGTGTCGGGCCCATACGGGCCAACCGTTGCGCCCGGCCTCGGCCGCGCCGCGCTTCAAGAGCTCCCCCTCAAGGGGCCTTCGCGGCCGCCAGGCCGACAAGAAACTCCAGAATCCGCTCCTGGGCGTCCGCCGTGGCCTCCGGGCTCCCCGCCAGGGTGGCTCCCTTCCCCGTCGGGCTGTGCTTGTTCAGCACGTCCGGCCGGTAGGTGTGGGGCAGATATGGCGTGGTGAACCCGTGGTGCGCCCCAGGATAGACCTTCAGGGCCACGGGCGCTTCCCCGGCGGTGCGCGCGTCCACAAGCTCCCGGCAGAAACGCGCCGGGGTCCAGTCGTCCGCTTCTCCGATCAGGATGAGCGCCGGGGCGCGGTATTTGGCCTCCATGCGCTTCTTCTGGTCGCACGCGGGAAAGATGCTCACGGCGGCCGTGAAGGCGGGCGAACCGGGGGCGCGCCCGGACAGCCCGACCGTGGAGACCGCGTCCAGCGCGATGCCCGCCCCGTGGCTGAAACCGGCGACCAGCACGGAGCCGCCTCTCAGCCTGGGATGCGCCGCAAGGTATTCCAGCGCGCCATAGGCGTCCGCCACGCGCATTGCATCGGTAACCCGCTTGAAATCGGTGCAGATTTCCGTGAAACCGCGCGGCCTGAAGCTGTCCACGACCAGGCAGGCGTAGCCCGCGCGCAGGAAATAATCCTTCCACAAGCCGAGATATTTTCCCGTCCCGCTACAGCCGTGCAGCAGCACAACCGCCGGGAACGGGCCCTCGCCGGGAGGCAGGGAAAGGTAGCCCCTGACCTGCTGATGATCCTGGCCTGCTGAGGCGAAATCCACCGCCTGGCCGCCGAGGCCGGAGCCCTCCCCGCCGTGGGCGCTCCAGACGGGCGCAACGGCCAAGACGCACAACAAAACGATCACTCGAAGCATGGGCCTCTCCCTTTTGCTTGCCCCAACGCAAAAAGCCCGGCCGGAGTTTGTCCGGCCGGGCGCGAAGTGCGTCGTCTGCCAATGCTAGGCGGTGCGGGCCATGTGGCGGGTGCGCTTCTTGAGGCCGTTGATCTTGCGGCGCAGGATGTCCTTCTCCTTGCGGGAGGCGCCCTCGGCGGCCTTCTTGGTGCGCATTTCGCGCATCTGGGCCTTCATGGACAGGATCTGGGCCTTGTAGGGGGACGCGCCGCCCTCTTCCTCGCTGATGCCAAGCACGGACTTGATCTCTTTGACGAGGGTGTCCTTATCCATGCCAGAGGCGCCGGTGATGCTGGGGATCTGGTTGATGACCAGGTCGCGCAGTTCCTTGGCGGTCATCTTGTCCAGGGGTTTCTTCAGGTCCAGAGTGATTTCGTCGGCCATTTTCCGCCTCCAAAGAGTTATAGTCACCTGCCGGGGCCATACTGGCGGACGTAGGCCGCATACGAGCGCCCCACGGCAGTGTCCGGGTCCAGTCGCAGGTTCCCCAGGTTGGCGATGCGGGGGGCGGGCGGCCGCCAGAAGGTCGGCGCCTCGCCGCTCGCGGCGTCCAGAGGGGTCTTGCCCTGTAGCAAATCGAACTGCACCCTGTCAAAGACTTGTTGGCCCAGAAACTTGTTGACCGCAAGCAGGATGTCCGGGGCCTCGTAGTGGCTCTCCTGCATGGCGATGGGGTCGTCCACGCCCACCAGCAGCGTGCCGCGCCGGTGGCCCATGGGGTGGGCGAAGGGGGCCACGTCCCCCAGCACCTCGCGCCAGCGCGGCCAGAGCATGGCCAGCCTGAAGCCAAGCACGGCGTCGCTGCGGCTGGCGAAGCCAACGATCAACGACCCCAGCGGCTGCATCAGAGCCTCGCCTTCCAGACCACGTCCTCGATGCGCTCCTCGGCCGTGGCGTCCACGGGGACGATGAAGTGCGCCGCCTCCATGAGCATGGGCTCCAGGCGCGCGGTCTCGGCGGCCAACTCCTCGATGCGGGCCGGGTCGCCCAGGTCGCGGGCCAGGTGAGCCATGTCGCGCATGACGAAGAACACCTTGCCGCTCGCGCGCATGGCCTGGACCTGCTCCGGGCCAGCCAGGGCCTCACCGGTTACGGCCACGCTCAGGCCGGACCCCGCCGCCGCTTGGGCCAGGGCCTGGGGGTCCGGGGCCTCGACGTAGGACAGGCCCAGCTGTTCGGCGGCCAGGCGGGCCAGTTCGCGCCTGCCCGCCCCCGCCATGCCGATGAAGAACAGGTTGCCGGAGGCCCCGCCGATGGAGGTCTCCTCGCCGGGCCCGAAGGTCATGGACTTTTCCTCTTCGAGCACCTGTACGCGGAGCTTCATGGGGTTCTTGGGGAGTTTGATCGTCATGGGGGCTACGTAACGCGTTTGGGCAGGATGTCAAAGGGAGGGCGCGGGGACGCAATCGAATCCTCGGCACTCAGGTCAACGGACTTGGCGGCCGCGACGCGAGCTTTCGGCCGGGTCAACGCAAGCCGTCATATCGATGGAGCACGTTTCAAAGCGCCCGATACGGCCCGGCCCGCTCAACAAGAGGCCGGGAGAGGGGAGCCTTTCTTTATTGCGGAGAATATAAAATCGATATCAGCAACTTATCCATATCCTCACTCTCCACCCCGTCGATGCCGATATAGCGCGTGAGCGTCACCTTGCCGCTGGAGGGGTCCACATCGAACTGGGCATGAGACGTATACACTTTCCCGGTCAGCGCATCCTTGGCTTCGGCATGGAGTATCCAGCTGTTCTCTTTCTTTTCCCACTTCGAACTGGGCCCGTAGGCCTTCAAGCTGCGAATGAAATCATTGACGGTGAAGCTGAACTGCCTCTCTGGCGAGCCCGATTTCTGGTCGACACCCCCGGGCACGATCTTGGAGAACAGCGTATCCACGACCCCGAGAAGCGAACCGTAGGATCTAAACAGATCATTTCGCGTATGAAGCTCCGACTTGAAGAATTGCTCCTGCGGAGTTGGCGAGCATGACACAACGCACGTGGCCAGCAGCAGGGAGAAGACGACTTGTTTTACCATATTCCGGCATCCTTCATGGGCTGTATCTGCCTGGGTGAAACAGGAAACTTGTCATTGTCAATGCAACTGCTGCTTCAGACGGCGTTGCTGCCTCTGGGCGTTGGAGCATGCCTCGTGCGGAACAGTGCGAAACATCATGATGCTCGCACCAGAACCAGCCAAGGCAAATTGCAACAACATTACTACTTGATACACTCTTCTATCTTCCAGCACCATTGCTGTCAAGAAGGTGCTCTTTTGGCCTCTGCAGAACTGTCACCTGCCCCTCGGTTCCACTTGCGGGCGGGCGCCCGGCACCCTTTGCCCTTCGCGAGAATGTGTTACGCCTCGATACGTCAGGCGCTGGCCGGAATCCACCACGCCCAAGCCTTCCCCGTCGCGCGGCACCGAAACAAAAAAGCGCCCGGGCTTTCGTCCGGGCGCTTGATGCTCAAGGGGCGGGTGCGGAGCTAGATCTTCAGCGCGGTCTTGAGGTCGGCCACGGCGTCGGTCTTCTCCCAGGTGAACTCGGGCAGCTCGCGGCCGAAGTGGCCGTAGCAGGAGGTCAGCCCGTAGATGGGGCGCTTGAGGTCCAGGCGCTTGGTGACGAAGTAGGGGCGCATGTCGAAAACTTCGCGCACGGCCTTGGTCAACTCGGCGTCGCTGAAACGGGAGCAGCCCTGGGTGCTCACCAGCACGGAGACGGGCTCGGCCACGCCGATGGCGTAGGCGATCTGCACTTCGCAGCGGTCGGCCGCGCCGGAGGCGACCACGTTCTTGGCCACGTAGCGGGCGAAGTAGGCCGCGGAGCGGTCCACCTTGGAGGGGTCCTTGCCGGAGAAGGCGCCGCCGCCGTGGTGGCCCATGCCGCCGTAGGTGTCCTGGATGATCTTGCGCCCGGTCAGGCCGCAGTCGCCCAGGGGACCGCCGATGACGAAGCGGCCGGTGGGGTTGATGTAGATCTTGGTGTTCTTGTCCAGCAGCTCGGGCGGCAGGGCCTTGTGGATGACCTCCAGCTTGATGGCGTCCACGAGGTCGTCGTAGCTGATGTGCTCATCGTGCTGGGAGGAGACAACGATGTTGTCGATGCGCGCGGGCTTGCCGTTCTCGTACTCCACGCAGACCTGGGTCTTGCCGTCGGGGCGCAGGAAGCCCAGGATGTTCTCCTTGCGGACGTAGGCCAGGCGGCGCGAGAGCTTGTGCGCGTAGTAGATGGGGGCGGGCATCAGGGTGTCGGTCTCGTTGACGGCGAAGCCGAACATCATGCCCTGGTCGCCTGCGCCCTGCTCCTCGGGCTTGGTGCGGTCAACGCCCTGGGCGATGTCGGCGGACTGCTTGTCCACGGAGGAGATGACGGCGCAGGTCTCCCAGTCGAAGCCCATCTGGGAGCTGTTGTAGCCCACGTTCTTCACGGTCTCGCGCACGATGCCCGCGAAATCCGCGAAGGCGGTGGTGGTGATCTCGCCCGCGATGAAGGCCACGCCGGTGGTCACCAGGGTTTCGCATGCGACGCGAGCTTCGGGGTCCTGCTTGAAGATGACGTCCAGGACGGCGTCGGAAATCTGGTCGGCCACCTTGTCGGGATGGCCCTCGGTGACGGACTCGGAAGTGAAGAGATACTTGCCCTTGGCTGCGGACATGAAGGTTCCTCCCAGGGAATATATTCGCCGGTGCGGCGATAAAGGCAAATCATGCGGAGCGGCCTATGAGGCCGCTAGGCCATGTGTCACAACTGCGGAAGCCTTGTCAAATGCCTCCGGGCTTTTTTTTCAATCCAGCAACAGGTTGTCGATCAGCCGCGCGCCAGGGAAGAACAGGGCCACCGCCATGAGCGCCGGGCCGGAAGCGTCCTCCAGGGGGGCCAGGGTCTCGGGATGCACGCAGGCCACGTAGTCCGGCCGGGCAGTGGGGATGGCGTCCTTATAATAGGCGGTCAGTCGTTGGGTCAGCTCCCGGGCGGAGGTTACTCCCTGGGCCTTCCAGGCGCGCGCGGCCTGGAGCCCCTTCTGCACGTGCGGGGCCAGGGCGCGGTCCTGGGGGGAGAGGTAGACGTTGCGCGAGCTCATGGCCAGGCCGTCGGACTCGCGGAAGATTGGGCGGCCCTCGATGGCCACGGGGATGTCCAGGTCGCGCACCATGCGCCGGATCACGGCCAGCTGCTGCCAGTCCTTCTGGCCGAACACCGCCGTGGTGGGCATGGCCAGCAGAAGCAATTTGGCGACCACCGTGGCCACGCCGTCGAAGTGGCCGGGGCGCGACGCCCCGCACAGCCCCTCGGTCAGGCCCGCGACGCTCACCGTGGTGGCGAAGCCCTCGGGGTACATGGCCCCGGGTTCGGGCAGGAAGAGCACGTCCACCCCGGCCTCGCGGGCCTTGGCCGCGTCGCCCTCGGGGTCGCGGGGGTAGCGGTCCAGGTCTTCATTGGGGCCGAACTGGGTGGGGTTGACAAAGATGCTGGCCGCCACCTTCTCGGCGTTGGCCCTGGCCCAGGTGAAGAGCGATATGTGGCCCGCGTGCAAAAAGCCCATGGTGGGGACGAGGGCGCTGGTAAGCCCCTGGCCCCGCCAGGACCAGCACACGGACTGGAATTCCTTGGGGTCTGTGATGATCTGCATGGGGATGCCTCCCGGTGTGGAGTGGCCGGGTTCTACTCCCGCGCGGGGCGGGTGTCGAGGGGGCTTCAGCCGCAACAGGCTCGCGACCGGTTGGGGCTTGGCAGGAAAATACCCGAACAAGAAGAAAGTTCCCTACATAGCCCTATATGGGGTGCAGTGGATTTTTTCTGACTACAATGCCCGGTTACCAGCCAATTCCTTGGCTGGAAACCAACTCCAGGAGACACCATGCATTCCCTTGAGACACCCCAACACTGCGATCCACTCCGGCTCTTTGGCACAGGCTAGGTCCATTCAGGAAATGGGCGGTCCACTCGAAACCTGAAACACCACACGTACCATACTGTGGTCCGCGCGTTGAGTTCCCATGACCCTCTGTATGCGAGGACCATGCACGTGATGGAGCACTACCTCGGCAAGCTCCCCGAGCCCATCAGGCGTTTGGCTATGCCCGCCATGGCACGCGAGATCAGGGAATTCACGGCGCTTTACAGCTATCTGCGCAAGGCCGCCGTGATCATCGAGAACCACCAACGCCTCCACAGCGGAAAGGACAGCGCAAGGTTTGCCGCAGAGGAAAGTGGGAATCGGCTTAAGAGCCGAAAGCTCACTCAGGCCGAACAGGCTGAACGCAGAGAACTTGTCCGCCGGGTCAAGTCGGGAGGCGCGAGAGAAGGCGACCTGCTTCGGTATCTGGAGCTTTCCGTCGCATAACGCCAAGACATCAACCAGAGCCCCGGATGCAATATCCGGCGACATAGAGGAGAATACTGATGAGCAGCGAAACCATCGCTCTCGACTACATGATGGACAACGGGCTTGCGGACGATACGCCCAAAACGGCGCTGGGCCAGTTCGCCCAGGAGGAACACGGTCCGGGAGGCCTGTGGGTCCAACCGGCCGGGCAGCAAACCGGCAACTCCGATTCACCGGTCAGCGGCGGACAACAAGACGTCGGGAACGGCATGAGCCCCTTTGAGCGCGAAGCCAGGGAAGCCAATCCCGGCTATCCGCCATCGTACCAGACACCCGCGGAGCGGGAGGCCAGGGAAGCGGGTCAGCGCATCCATCAGGAAGGGATGCCCCCGAAGGTCCGGCCCTGGGCGGAGGTCCTGCCGAATGGAGACGTCCGGTTTGGGGACGACACGTACCTGAGGTGGAAACCGCTTCCTGGGGCTGTCAGCAGCTTTTCGGGGGCGCTTATCGGTTCAGTGACCCCAGGCAACCTCTTCAGTCAATGGGCAGCCGGCTATGGTGCCGAGGATTTAATCAATGAACACGTCCGGTGGCCGTGGTTATCATATGAACCTCGGAAACCAGATGCACAGACCAAGGAGGGGAATACTCCGTAGCTTTAAGGTCCATCGTTCGGAGACGGGGCTGGCTTTTGGGCCAGCCCTCTGCCATGAGTGCCAGCCATCCCCACATATACTGACCCACTTGCCACGGACCACTCAGCCACAATTTGCAAGGTGCTTATTATACACGATAAAGTACAGGGCAACGATCCCAAAAACGTAGATCACAAAATCTCGAATCATATCATTATTTTCATTCATCGCAAACCTCACACGGGAAATTCACACGGAGAAATGCCTCCGTAATATATACTCAGATAGATCATCGTAGCCTGTATCATCCGCGACACGAAAAAATAAACATAATCATCTCCAGAAAAGTACATGTCCCTCACAGGACAAACCTCCTGATGCAGTAGATGATCAGCGCGCTCACCGGCAACGCCGCCAGGAACGGAATCACGCTCAGAACCACCCTTTTCCAGACCGGGAGTTTATCTTCCCCCATCACACCACCTTCACCGAGAGAGAAACCAATTTGCCGTGAACGAACAGCACCAAATACAGCCAAGGCGAAATCTGCTGGTAGATATATAACTCACAAGGACAACGGGAGCAACCTCAATCGGCATCACCCCAGCAGTTTCACCAGCCGGTGCTTCTGCTCCAGCTGGAACTCGCTGGTCAGGTTGGGGCGGTGGGCCTCGAAGCCCGTGGCGGGCTTGAGCCAGCTTGCCACCCCGGCCCCGCGCACCTCCTCCACGGCTCGCCTCCAGGCCGGGATGAGGCCGTCCGGAGCCTGCCAGAGCGTTGCCTCGGCCTTGTCCTTGTTTGCGGCCAGTGAGCGCCAGAAGGTGTTCGCGTTGGTCCAGAGCTGGCCCTTGCGCCCGGCGTTGCTCACGCCCAGCCAGCGAAGGTTGGCGGCCTGGGCCTTGAGCGGGGCCTCCAGGCGCGCGCCCACGGCGGGTTCCAGCGCGTCGGCGTTGGCGCTTAAGTACTTGGCAAGCGAGTTCCAGGCCTCCGTGACCCGGCTCCAGCCCTTCTCCACCCCGTCCACCGCCGAAGTCACGGCCAGGGGCAGGGGATTGGCGTTCTCGCGCTCCAGGCCCAGGATCACCCGGCCCTGGTCCTGGCTGAAGAGGTTGTTCTCCGACCGGTGGAGCGCGCCGTTGATGATGGCCAGGCCGTCAGCGCCCGGACTCTGCGCCCGCAACCCCGTGGCCGACAGCGCCCCGGTTCGTCCGTCCGAAAGATTCACGCGCTCGCCGATACGCTGGTTGTGCTGGGTAAGCTCCAAGGTGATGCCCAGGTGCGTAAGCGCAAGGCCCGGAGTCACCGCGGAGGGGATGGAGGTCTCTCTGATGTCCGCCGTGAAGGAATCCTGCGCACCGCCCAGGGCCACGGCCATGCGCTGGTAGGCGTCGCGCCAGGTGTCGCCCGCGTAGACGTTGAAGCTCACGGGCGTGCCGGTGAGCTTCGTGGTCAGGCCCAGGTTCGAGAGCAGCCCGCCGGTGCCGTCCGTGAGGCTGAAATCCTGCCCCGCCGCGCCCGTGACCGTGAGCGAACTGCCGCTGCTGGTGGAGGTGGATGACGTGGCCGAGGGGATGGTCCAGGGGTCCACCGAGGCGCTCACCCCGGTCTGGGAGAAACCGCTGGAGCCGGCCACGGCCGGGGCGGCGAGGTTCAGCACGGCCGGGGAGCCGGTGATCTCGGCGCGCACGGCCTGGAGCACGTCGTTCCAGGTCCAGCCCGCGAGCACCTTCACGGAGTGGGAGCGGGCCTCCCCGCCGTAGGTGGAGGTGAATGAGTAGGTCCCGGCGGCCAGTGTGGTGGCCTGGGTGGGGTCGTAGGCCTTGGAAATGTAGGACGAGGGCTGCGCGGCGTCACCCACGGCGAAGGCCAGGTCGTGCCTGCCCACGGCCAGGGCGGTAGCCGCGCCAGGGTCCACCGGGTTTGAGCCGAAGACGGTGGGCGCGGCGCCCTGCAGCCCCTGGAATATGTAGTTCCCCTCACTGGCCGGGCCCATGGCGTTCTGCGAGGCCCGCACGCCGAGCCTGGAGAGCAGGCCGCCGGAGGTGTCCGCCAGGGCGAGGTCCTGGTCCTTGCGGGCGGGGTTGATGGAGAAGGTCAGCACTGAGCCCGCCCCGGACACGTCCGGCCCGAGCTGGAAGGCGGCGTTCTGCCAGGCTACATCGGCGCGCACGGGCAGCCCGGCGCGGTTCACCTGTGCGGCCACACCGGCCAGCACGGAGCCCCAGGTGTCGTTTTCCCCCACGTCCAGGCTGAGGCTCTCGGTCTTGCCGCCGAGCGAAAGATTGAAGGAATACTTGCCCGGGGCCAGGCTCGTGGCCTGCCAGGCCTGGAATCCGCTGGAGAAGGCCTTGAGCTCCGGCGTGGCTTGGGCGTCCTGCAGGGCCACGCCAGACGCATAGCCTCGGGCTGCTTCGGGCCCCGTCACCAGCCGGGCCTGGAACCAGGGCGTGTGCCCGGCTGGCCACTGGAAGGCCGCCAGGGCATGGTCGAAATCCGTGAGCCTGCGCTCCAGCCCGGCGCCAACGGCGTCTGAAATGGCAAGGCCGCCGCCGGTCCCGGCGGAGTCATCCTCGCGGTGCAGCACCTCCCTCGTGGCCCAGGCTTTCTTCACCTGGGTCGAGCTCGGGGCGCTCTGCTCCTGCGCGGGATTGATCCTCACATCGCTCACGGTACGCGAACTCCATGCCTTCCAGGCACAGCCCCTTTGCCGGGGCCGTGGCCGGGGCCAGGCTCCTGTCCTTCTCAACTAAGAGAGATCGGACGAAGTCCGCGTTGGCTTTACCCCTGCCCACCTCCACCAGGCAGCCCATGATGTTGCGCACCATCTGCTTGAGGAAGCCCGGCCCGGTCACGCGCCAGACCGTCTCCTGCGGGGTCTGGCCGGGGTGGGGCGCGATGGACTCCACGGTGCGCACGGTGTCCCGCACGGGGGTGCCGGTGTTCTGGAAGCCCGCGAAGTCGTGGGTGCCGATGAGGAGGCTGGCCGCCTCCAGCATGGCCCGGGTGTCCAGGCGGCCCACCCGCCAGACGAAGGGCCTGCGCTGGGGCAGGATGAACTCGGCCTCGTGCCAGAGGGTGTAGGCGTAGAACTTGCGCACGGAGTGGATGCGGCAGTGGAAATCGGCGGGGACCCGCTCCACGCCGAGCACGGAGACGTCCCGGGGCAGCAGGGCGTTGAGGGCGCGGCGGAAGGGCAGGTGCGCCCGGTCGGCGGGGATGTCGGCGTGGGCGTGCTGGCCCAGGGCGTGGACCCCGGAATCCGTGCGGGAGGCCCCGTGCACGCGCACGAACTGCCCGCAGAGCTGCTCCAGGGCCTGCTCCAGGCAGCCCTGCACGCTGCGCCCCTGCCCCTCGGGCTGGAGCTGCCAGCCCGCGAACTCCGTGCCCTGGTAGGCCAGGGTGAACTTCAGACGGATGGTGTCCTTGGTCATGGGCTTGCCCCTACACCGGCCCCGCCCCGGAGGGAAGACGTCGCGCCCCGCCCCCGAATGTTGCAAAGTGATATTCAATTACAAAAGTAGCGGTTTTCTCCGGCCAGGCATGGCCGGGACGTCGCAGCGGGCGTTCATGGCCTCGCTGGGGGCGTTCCTCCCGCTGCCAGGGCCTGGGCCGACCCTATTGCACCTCGTAGCGCAGCGCGTCCGAGCGGCCCTGGGCGTCCACCACCACCAGCCTGTGCGCCCCGGGGGTCAGCTCCAGGAACACCGTCTCCCCCACTTGGGACGCGGCCACGTGCGCGCCGTCCTGGAACCAAGTCAGCGCCCCGGCGTCGGCCCCGGCCTGGGCGCACAGGCCCACGCGCTGGAAGCCCGACGGGGAGTCCGGCCTGATCTGGTAGACCATCCGCGCCTTGGGCGAGGTGATGCGCGGCCCCAGACCGGCCATGGCCTCGGGGCAGTCCGGGCTGGGCTCGGGCAGGCCCGGCGCGGGCATGCCCCCGGAGCGCCACCATGCCGTCAGCTCCGCCGGGAACTGCGTCACCAGCTCCTGGCGCACCTCGCGGCCCGTGAGGCACTCGCCCGTGACGCGCAAGCCCGTGGCCGCGTCCACCAGCACGCGCCGGTGCACCGGGCAGGGCTCCAGGCGCGTCACACCCGGGATCACGCTCATGCGCACGCGCTTATCGCAGTCCGGCCCGGGCAGCTGGCGCGACAGGGCGCAGACCTCGGCCTCGGCCAGGTTCAGGCCCTCGGTCCGGGGCAGGCCCATGCCGTCGGGCTCCAGGGCGCGGAACACGTCGAAGAGCAGGGGCGCGGCCTGGCGCGCGCCCGAGATGCCTTTCACCGGGCGGCCGTCAACGTTGCCCACCCACACGCCCACGGCCAAGCGGGCCGAGAAGCCCAGGGCGAAGGCGTCGCGGTGCCCGAAGGATGTGCCCGTCTTCCAGGCCACGGCGGGCACGCCCCGGGCCTTCTCCACGCCAGCGGCCAGGTCCGGGCGCTCCAGGCGCGAGATGATGCCCGTGACCAGGGCGCAGGCCTCGGGGCCGAGCAGCCGCGCCTCGCGCGGGGAGCGGCCGTCCGCCAGGATCGAGGGCGGGCCGTGCATGCCGCCCCGGGCCAGGGTGGCGTAGAGGTTGGTCAGGTCCAGAAGGCTCACCTCGCCGCCGCCAAGAACCAGGGACAGCCCGTAATGCGCCGTGGGCCGCGTGAGCGTGCGAAGCCCGCCGTCGACCAGCAGCCTGTGGAAAGGCTCCGCGCCCACGTCCGCCAGCAGGCGCACGGCCGGGGCGTTGAGGGAGTGGATCAGCGCCTCCTGGGCCTCCACGCGGCCCCGGTAGCTGCCGTCGTAGTTGCGCGGGTCGTAGGTGCCGGTGGCGATGGGGATGTCCAGCAGCAGGCTCTCTGGGGCGATGAGGCCCTTCTCGAAGGCCAGGGCGTAGAGGAAGGGCTTGAGCGCCGAGCCGGGGGAGCGCGGGGCCGTGGCCGCGTTGACCTTGCCGTGGTGGGCGTCGTCGAAGAAGTCCGCCGAGCCCGCCAGGGCCAGCACCTCGCGGTTGGCCAAGTCCAGCACCACCACGGAGGCGTTCTCCACGCCCTGGGCGCGCAGCTCCACCAGGCGGGAGCGCATGGCCTGGCGGGCCAGCTCCTGCACGCGGCTGTCCAGGGTGGTGCGCACGCGCGCGGGGCGGTCCCGCCCGGGGGCGGCCATCTGGGCCAGGTGCGGCCCCACCAGGGGCGGGCGGCGCAGCCGCTCGGGCAGGCCCTGGGCGCTGGCGTGCTCCACCTCCTCGGCCGTGGCCGCGCCCACGGCCAGGGCGGCGGCCAGCACGCGGTCGCGGGCGGCCTGGGCCGCCTCCGGGCGCTTCACCGGGTTGTAGCGCCCCGGGGCGCGCGGGATGGCGGCCAGCAGGGCGGATTCCGCCAGGGAGAGCTTGTCCGGCGTCTTGCCGAAATAGAACCAGCTGGCCGCGCCCAGGCCCACGATGTTGCCGCCGCAGGGCACCAGGTTCACGTAGTGATTGAGTATCTCGCGCTTGCTCAGGCGCAGCTCCAGCTGCAGGGCCCGGAAGCACTCCACGGCCTTGGCCCAGTAGGAGCGCGGCTTGGGCTCGGCCAGCCGGGCCACCTGCATGGTGATGGTGGAGCCGCCCCGCACCACGCGCCCGGCCTGGATGTTGCCCAACGCGGCCTGCAGGATGGAGAGCGGGTTCACGCCCGGGTGGCTGAAGAAGTAGCGGTCCTCGCTGGCCAGCAGGGTGTCCAGGCAGATGGGGGAGACTTCATCGAGCGCCACGGGGAAGCGCCAGGCCTGGTCCCTGGCCAGGAAGAAGCGGATGGGCTCGCCCCGGTTGCCCAGCACCACCGTGGAGGCAGGGGGCGCGAGCCGCTCCCAGGGAAAGGGGAACAGGGCGTCCAGCGCGGCGAAGGAAGCCCCACAGATGAGCAGCAGGGCCAGCGCCAGGCCCAAGACCGTCCGCCAAGCTCGCCGCCCCGAGGCAGGGCTGCGGCCTGGCCGCCACCAGCGCGGCCTCCCCTCCGGCCCGGTGCCAGGGGGTGGGTTTCCACAGGCGGGGGGGGCGGCGGGCGTCCGGTCCGCGCCGCCCCCTCCCCTCAAACCTTGCTTCATTGCCCGCCTTCCACCGTGATCCTGCCGAGCGCCGTGCCCGCCTGCAGCTCAGGGGCGTACATGGCCTCGGCCTGCACGGGCGGCAGGGCGTAGGTTCCCGGAATCACGGCCCGGCACAGGGTGTACACGTCCACCCACTTGTCGCCCGGCAGGTCCAGGAACACGTTGACCCGGTCCGCCCGGTAGTCGGCGTAGGTAGTCTGCGCGGGCTCGGACTCCATCCAGGACAGCTTGTCCGTGGTGGCGAGCCTGGGGTTCTCCACCTCCAGCCCGGAGGGCAGCAGCTGGGTGAGCACCACATGGGCCACCGGCCCGGCCGTGGCCCGCACCGAGGTCTTGACCACCACCGGCGCGCCCTGGGGCAGCTTGGCCACGTCCAGGGGCTTGCCGTCGCGGCCCAGGAACTCCCGCTTGACCTCCAGGCCCTTGGCGAAGGGCGCGTAGCTGGAGGCCTCGGGGATGCCGCGCGTATCCAGGCTGTAGAACAGCGCGCCGGGCTTGCAGTCCGCCCCGGTGGCGATGCGCAGCGGCCCCGCGGCCTTGATGCGCTTGAGCGTGAGCGTCTTCACGCCGTCGTAGGCAGCCAGGGAGCTCTGCCCGGCCATGACCTGGGCCGTGCAGGGCTCGCCCGCCTGCTGGCGCGCGAAGAGCTTGCCCAGGGCCATGAAGGCCATGCCCGCCTCCTGCGTGGAGCAGGGGCCCTTGGCCTCCAGCAGACGGGAGACCTCGCGCGCGGCCTGCGCGGTCGCGGGATTATCCGGCGCGGCGTCCACCAGGGCGGCCAGCATGAGCGCCTGGGCGCGCAGCGGCGAATCCAGGATGTCGTCGGCCGCGGGCGCGGGAACGGGCTGGCCCAGGCCCGTGAGCAGCCTGTCAGAGCCCTTGGCGTTGCCCGTGGCCACGTAGGCGGCCGCCAGCAGGGCCTTGGCGTCGGCTCCCAGCTTGCCCGCGAGCTTGCCCGTGAGGTGGTCCATCATGCCCTTGTCCGGCTTGCCCGCCCGGGCCAGCACGTACAGGCCGTAGGCCTGGGCCTTGATGAGGCCCACGGGCTGCTCCTGCTTGACGAAGTCCGCCAGCCACTCCAGGGCCTGGGTCATGGACGGGCCTGTGACCTGGAAGCCCGCCTTGGAGGCCTCCAGCAGGAAGTGGATGGCGTACACCGAGCTCCAGGCGTGCTCGCGCTGGGCCCCGGGCCACAGCCCGAACCCGCCCGAGGGCAGCTGCATGGAGTACACCCGGCTGATGCCCACCTGCACCAGGGACTCGGGCGAGGCCTTGGCCAGGGCCTCGGGCTCCAGCTCCCGCGCCAGGTTGGCGAAGTACAGCAGAGGGAAGCTGCGCGACACGCTCTGCTCCAGGCAGCCGTAGGGGTAGCCCAGCAGGCTCTCCAGCTTGCCGCTGAAGCGCACCACGGGGTAGCGGCCCAGGCGCAGATCCCGGCTGACGGAGCCGGGCAGCAGGCCCGAGGCATCCTCCCCGAACTCGACTGGCCCTGTCCCGTTGGCCCCGGCCTGTATGCGGCTCACGGCCGGAAGCGGCGAGCGCACCAGGAACTCGGAGCGCACCTCGTAGCTTTCGCCGTTGCCGGTTGCCGATAGCGCAAGCGTGCCCGTGCCCTCCTGCGCTCCGGCGGTGACGGCCAGGAACACGGTGCGGTCCTTGCCCTTGGGGATGTCCAGCGTGCGGGGCTGCTCCGCGCTGCTCACGGCCCCGGACGCGGCCAGGGCCAGTTGGAAGCTGCCGTCCTTGTCGGTGTCGTTGCGCACGGTGACGGGCAGGCGCAGCCCGTCGCCCAGCTGGGCGAAGCGCGGGAACGTGGGCAGGATGGACAGCGGGCTCCTGACCCGGGTGAAGTGCTGGCTCGAGCCGAAGCGGTTGCCGTTCACGGCCACGGCCATGATCCGAAGCGCGCCCTGGAACAGGGGCACGTCGATGGTCCACTGCACGCGGCCCTGGGTGTCGGCCTTGAGCGGGCCGGACCAGAAGGCCACGGACTTGTCGCCCTGGGGCGACTCGGTGCGCAGGTAGCGCCCCATCTCGTCGCCGCCAGCGGGCGACTTGCCCGTGAGCGCCTTCACTTCCGGCAGGAGCATCATCCAGGTGTCGAAGGAGGTCACGCCCAGGCTGCGCTTGGCGTACAGCTCGCCCCAGGGGTCGGGGGTTTTCTGGGCGATGAGCTGCAGGATGCCCTCGTCAACTGCGGCCAGGGTCACCACCGCGCCGGGGTCGGCCTTGGCCGTGATGGTCAGCTTGGTCTTGGGCTTGATGAGCTCGGGGGCCAGGATGGTCACGTTCTGGCGCCCGGCCTCGCGGGCCACGCCCACGCTGACCGTGCCGAAGGCGCGCCCGGCCTGGCCGGGACGGATGTCTCCGCCCTTACGCACCAGCACGCCCGTGACGTACACGTTGGGGCTGTAGCCCTGCTTCATGGGCACGCTCACCTCCGCTGTGTTGGAGGGCATGTCCACCACGAAGCTGTCCATCACGCCGATGGACTCCACCGTGAGCAGCAGCTTGCCCGCGAAGGGCGCGCGCACCTGGAAGCGGGCCGTCTCGCCCGCAAGGTAG
This sequence comes from Fundidesulfovibrio soli, assembly GCF_022808695.1. Taxonomy (NCBI): domain Bacteria; kingdom Pseudomonadati; phylum Thermodesulfobacteriota; class Desulfovibrionia; order Desulfovibrionales; family Desulfovibrionaceae; genus Fundidesulfovibrio; species Fundidesulfovibrio soli. The sequence continues at coordinate 68,692 of NZ_JAKZKW010000005.1, read as the reverse complement.
TCGGCCTTGGAGGGCACCAGCTCCAGCTTGGCCGGGTTCTCCATGGCCCAGGGGTTGTAGCCCTCGCCCGAGGCCCAGAGGCTCAGCTGCGAGGCCGAGCCCGAGGCCACGTCCGTGAGCACCACGCGGTAGGAGCCAACCTTGGGCGGGGTGAAGGCCACCTGGCCCTTCTCGCCCGGATTGGGCAGCTCGCGCCGCTCCACCAGGCGGGAGTCGCGCTTGGTCTCGTACTTGAGGGAGCCGTCGTCGGCGCGGCGCAGCACGGTCTGCCAGCGGTCCTCGAAGAATTCGGCCAGCAGCCCGGAGGACTTGGCCGGTTTGCCCATGCCGTCCACCACCACGTAGTCGAAGGCGTGGGCCTGCCCCGGCGTCAGGCCGGACTCGCCCAGCTTCTTCAGGCCCGGGTACACGGCGTAGGCGTCCACGGGCATCTTGAGCCTGGCGGCCACGCCGCGCCCGCCCGCCTCGCTGACGCGCGCGGTGATCACCGCCGAGAGCGCCGCCGGGGGCTTGAGCCCGTCCGGGATGGCCGCCTTGAAGCCCAGGCGGCCCTGCTCGTCCAGGTTGCCGGGCTCAAGGGTGATGACCTGGGTCTCGAAGGAGCGGTCCGGGTCGCCGAAGGTGTACTCCTCGAAGCCCTTGGGCGTAAACGGCGCGGGCACGAGCATCACCTGGGCCTCGGCGGCCAGGCCAGCGGCGGGGGCGCCGAAGAGGTAGCGTGACTCCACGGTGAAGGCCAGGTCCGCGCCGGGGGAGGCGCGCTCGGAGCCGGGCTCGATGGAGGTGCTGATGCGGTCGGGCTTGAAGTCCTCCACCTCGAAGCGGTACTGGCCGATGGACTCGTCGCCCACGCGCGGCTCCATCAGGTAGGCGCCGGTCATGAAATGCGCGGGGATCACGCGGGTGAACGCGGCCAGGCCCTGGGCGTCGGTCTTCACGTTCTCCACGGCCACCTCGCGGCCCTGGGGGTCGCTCCAGACCAGCTTCACGGGCATCCCGGCCGGGGGCGCCTTGAGCTGCGGGTCGCGCACGGCCATGATGCCGTTCACGGTCTCGCCGGGGCGGTAGATGTTGCGCTCGCCCCAGATGGTGCTCACGTAGCCCACGGCGGGCACGCCCGTGCCCGAGACGTCGAAGCCGGTCATGTCCGTGCGGAAGCGGTCGAAGTGCAGGAAGGAGTAGTCGGCGTCCTTCTCCACGGTCACGATGAAGGGCTCGCGCTCGGGCGGCAGGCTGGCAAGCCCCGTGGCGCGCCAGAGCCCGTTCTTGTCCGTGACGCCCTGGAAGAGCACCTGGTTCTTGGTGGAGATCACCTTCACCCGCGCCCCGGCCACGGGGGCGGTGTCCTTGTAGGAGGCCACCCAGACCAGCAGGTCGTCCTGGCCGCGCTTGGCCGCCACGCCCAGATCCGTCATCAGGAGCCACTTCTGGCGCCTGCCGGTCCCGCCCTCGGCCTGCTCCACCGTGATGCGGTAGAGCCCGGGCTCGGAGTCCTTCACGCGGGACTCCACGTCCATGGGGGTGAGCTGCTTCTCGTTGCGAGGGCGCTTCAGGTTCACGGCGAAGCTGGCGATCTCGTCGCCCAGGTAGGGCAGCACGTCCTCGTAGCCTTCGCTCTCGAAGGTGGAATCCCCGTAGTAGCTCAGGCTGAAGAAGATGTTGTTGCGGAACACCCGCTCGATGCGCACGTTGGCCTTGCCCGCGTTCACGGACTCCAGCTCCACGTTGCGCGAGCCGCTGCGCGGCAGGAAGATGCCCGGGTGCGCGAAGCCCAACGCGGGGGCGAGGTCGGGCACCTTGAAGGTGAAGCGGGCGTCCTTGGCCAGGGCGGCCCCGTTCAGGGCCGTGACCCCGGCGGGGATGGTCAGGGTGTAGGTGGCTCCGGGCTTGAAGCCGCCGCCCAGAACCACGCTGCGCCCGCGCTCGGAGCCGATGCTGAAGGAATCGACCGAGGGCTCGATCACCAGCTTGCGGCGCAGGGCCTCGGTGTCCACCTTGGCGGAGAAGGGCAGCTCCCAGCCGCCCTGGCCGCCCGCCACGGGCTTGGGCGCGGCCACGGTGAGCGTGTCGGAGTGGGACACGGCGATGGAGTAGACCAGGGGCTTCTCAAGCTTGAGGCCCTTTTCGGACTGGGCCTTGGCCTTGTCCACCAGCAGGGTGAACATGCGCGTCTTCGCCTCGCCCTGCACGGGCGCGCTCTGGAAGGCCAGTTCGGAGGTGCCGTAACCCTGGTCCTTGGCGACCTCCAGGGGCACGGGCTGGGCGGCCCCCAGCTTGGGGTCCACCAGGGTCACGGCGGCGGCCATGTCGGTGGGCTTGATGTCGGCGTTGAAGCGGATGGTGCCCTTGATCACGTACCAGCCCGGGCGGCCAGGCACAGGCTCGGATTCGGCGCTGAAGTCGTACGCGGTGAGCGCCTGCCCCTGCAGCGTGAAGGACTGCGCCCCGGAGAGCGTCTCGCCCACGGGCAGGAAGTTCTCGGGCCGGGCGGTGAGCGTGTAGGAGTCGGAGGGGTTGAACCCGCCCTTCTGGGCCGTCTTGAAGCTCAGTATGTAGGGGCCCATCCAGACCCACTCGCCGGGCACGGGCGGGTCCATCTCGAAGGGGGGCTTGGAGAGGGGGCCGTTGTACTCCGTGTCGCCCACGGGCTTGGAGAACATGATGTGCAGCGTGTCCCGCCGGTTCCAGGTGTGGTAATAGGAGAGCTGCCCCTCAGCCTGGCGCACCGCCTTGGCCGGAGCTTGCGCCGGGGCCTGGGGCTGCGCGGGGGCCTGGGGCTGCGCGGGGGCCGATGCCGGGGCCGGAGCTGGCTCCTGGGCGGACTGCCTGCCCCCCCAAAGGAAGTAGGCCTGCACCCCCACCACGAGGAGCAACACCACGATGACGAGGGACTTGAGCGAGGAGGGAGAGGAGGAGGGACCGTTCTGGCTCATGCGTGTCTCCGCTTGGGGCTTGTTTCACGCTGCATACCATCCCGGCGAAATATCGCAACGATCATGAAACCCTGCCGCCTTGACGCCCCACGGCATTCACCATAAGGGGGGCTCCTATGAACGGCTTCGCCATGACGCTCTCCGTCGTCATCCCCGTCTACAATGAGAAGGCCACCATCCGCGAGATCCTGGAGCTGGTGCTCGCGCAGCCGGCGGTCGACGAGGTGGTGCTGGTGGACGACTTCTCCACCGACGGCACGCGAGACGTGCTGCGCACCCTGGAGGGCATTGAGAAGGTCACGGTGCTCTACCATCCCCGCAACAGGGGCAAGGGCGCGGCCCTGCGCACCGGCTTCGCCGCCGCCACCAAGGACATCGTGCTCGTCCAGGACGCCGACCTGGAGTACGACCCTGCCGACTACCCGCACCTGCTCGACCCCATCCTGCGCGGCCGGGCCGACGCGGTGTACGGCTCGCGCTTCCTGGGCGGCACGCACCGGGTGCTCTACTTCTGGCACTATCTGGCCAACCGCTTCCTGACGCTTCTGTCCAACGTGTTCACGGGGCTCAACCTCACGGACATGGAGGTCTGCTACAAGGTCTTCCGGCGCGACCTGCTGACGCGCATGAACCTGGTCTGCGACCGCTTCGGCATCGAGCCGGAGCTCACCGCCAAGTGCGCCCGGCTCAAGGCCCGCGTCTACGAGGTGCCCGTGGCCTACTACGGCCGCACCTACGACGAGGGCAAGAAGATCGGCTGGCGCGACGGCGTGGCCGCCATCTACTGGATCCTCCGCTTCGGCATCTGCCGCTGAAAACATTGGCCGACGAAACCAGACTCGACGCCTACCGCTTCGACCTCCCCGAAGCCCTCATCGCCCAGGAGCCCGCCTCCCGGCGCGACGCCTCGCGCCTGATGCTGGTGGAGAGGGGCCGTGGGGCGTCGGGCGAGGCCCGCTTCGCGGACCTGGGCGCGCATTTGCCGCCTGGAGCGTTGCTGGTGGCCAACAACTCCCGCGTGCTCCCGGCGCGCCTGCTGGCCAGGAAGCCCACGGGCGGGGCCGTGGAGTTCCTGCTGCTCACGCCCCTGCCGCTGATCTCCCCCGTGGCGGAGGGCACCCCCGGCTCTTCCTGGTTCCACGCCGAGGCCCACGGCCTGCTGCGCGCCTCCAAGAAGCCCAAGCCCGGCCAGCGCCTCACTTTCGACCCCGACCTGGAAATTGAAGTCATCGAACGCGGCGACTTCGGACACAGCCGGGTGCGCCTGCACTGGCGGGGCGACCTGGCCGCGTTGTTCGAGCGCATCGGGCACATGCCCCTGCCGCCCTACATCCAGCGCCCCGACTCCGAGGCGGACCGCGCCCGCTACCAGACCCTGCACTCCCGGCAGGACAAGCGCGGCTCCGTGGCCGCGCCCACGGCCGGGCTGCACTTCACGCCCGAACTCCGGGCGGACCTGGCCGCCCGGGGCTTCGGCTGGGCCGAGGTGAGCCTGCATGTGGGCTACGGCACCTTCAGCCCAGTTCGCGCCGAGGACATCCGCGAGCACCGGATGCACGCCGAATTCGCCGAGGTGCCCGCCGAGACCGCCGAGCAGATCCGCGAGGCCAAGGCCCAGGGCCGCCCCGTGGTGGCCGTGGGCACCACCTCGGCCCGGGCCCTGGAGGGCTCCTTCCAGGCCCTGGGGGGCGTCGGCCCCTTCGCCGGGTGGACTGACATTTTTATCACTCCCGGCTACCGGTTCGGTATAGTTGACGCAATGGTCACCAATTTTCATTTGCCCGGTTCGAGCCTAGTGATTATGGTCGCGGCCTTGGCCGGCAGGGAGGCGATTTTTAGCGCCTACGCCCGTGCCGTGCTCGAGGGATACCGTTTCTTTTCTTACGGCGACGCCATGCTCATCCGCTGACGCGGCCAAACCCGACACCAAGGGAGTCTGCCCGATGTCACGAATCGTCCTCGACGAGGAGCGTTGCAAAGGCTGTCTGCTTTGCACCGTTGTCTGCCCCAAGAACATACTCCGCCAGTCCGCGCGCATGAACGCGCAAGGATACAAGGTGGCCGAGTGCGCCCCGGAGCTCGCTGAAGAGTGCACCGGCTGCACCGCCTGCGCCCAGATGTGCCCCGACCTGGCCATCGTGGTCTGGCGCACCGTCAAAGCCAAGGAGGCCAGCCGATGAGCGCCGACGGCCGCATCTTCGTCAAAGGCAACGAGGCCGTGTCCATGGGGGCCATCGACGCCGGGCTCAAGGGCTATTTCGGCTACCCCATCACGCCCCAGAACGAGATTCCCGAGTTCATGAGCCTGCATCTGCCCAAGGCCGGGGGCGCGTTCGTCCAGGCCGAGAGCGAGATGGCGGCCATCAACATGGTGCTGGGCGCGGCCGCCACGGGCGCGCGGGCCATGACCTCGTCCTCAAGCCCCGGCGTGTCGCTCATGCAGGAGTCCTTCTCCTACATGGCGGCCAGCGAGACACCCTGCGTGGTGGTGAACATGATGCGCGGCGGCCCCGGCCTGGGCGACATCAACACCGCCCAGGGCGACTACTTCCAGGCCACGCGCGGCGGCGGCCACGGCGACTACCGCACCCCGGTGCTGGCGCCCTCCACCTGCCAGGAAGCCTACGACCTGACCCGCGAGGCCTTCGACATCGCCTTCCGCTTCCGCACCCCGGTGATGATCCTGGGCGACGCGATCCTGGGCCAGATGAAGGAGCCCATCACGCGAGGCGAACCCAGGCCCGCCGACCCGGCCGAATCGGCCGATTGGGGCCTGAGCGGCGCGAAAGGGCGCGAACAGCGCGTGTTCCGCTCCCTGTTCCTGGCCGAGGGCCTGCTCACCGCCGTGAACCAGCGGCTGCGCGCCAAGTTCGAGGCCATGTCCTCCCTCACGCGGTGCGAATCCTTCATGACGGACGACGCCGAGCTGGTGGTGGTCTCCTTCGGCTCCATCGCGCGCATCGTCAAATCCTCCATCCGCAAGCTGCGCGCCCGGGGGCTCAAGGTCGGCCTGCTGAGGCCCATCACGCTCTTCCCCTTCCCGTCCGAGGCCATCGCCGACCTGGCCAGGCAGGGCAAGCGCCTGCTGACCATCGAGCACAACATGGGCCAGATGCTCGACGACGTGCGCCTGGCCGTGTGCGGCATCGCGGACAGCGCCTTCCACGGCACCCTCTCCGGCACCATCCCCACGCCGGACGAATACGAGGCCGCCATCGAGGCCGCCCTCACCGGAGGCTCCAAATGAGCGAGACCCTGGCCTTCACCCGCACCCCCTCCGTGGCCGTCACCCCCACGCACTACTGCCCCGGGTGCCAGCACGGCGTGGCCCACCGCATGGTGGCCGAATACCTCGACGCCGAGAAGCTGGCGGAGAAGACCATCATGGTCACCTCCATCGGCTGCTCGGTCTTCCTGTACAACTACCTGCGCTTCGACTCCGTCGAGGCCCCCCACGGCCGCGCCCCGGCCACGGCCACGGGCGTCAAGCGCGTGAGCCCGGACAAGGTGGTCTTCACCTACCAGGGCGACGGCGACCTGGCCTCCATCGGCATGGCCGAGATCATGCACGCGGCCAACCGGGGCGAGCGCATCACCGTGGTGTTCGTCAACAACACCGTCTACGGCATGACCGGCGGCCAGATGGCCCCCACCACCCTGGTGGGCCAGAAGACCACCACCAGCCCGGCGGGCCGTTGCGCCAGCACCGAGGGTTCGCCCTTCCGCATGGCCGAGATCGTGGCCGGGCTCGGCGGCGTGGCCTTCTCCGCCCGGGTGGCGCTCAACAACGTCAAGCACCTGGCCCAGGCCCGCAAGGCCATCCGCCGCGCCTTCGAGGTGCAGCTGGCGGGCCAGGGCATGGGCTTCGTGGAGCTTCTGGCCACCTGCCCCACCAACTGGAAAATGACCCCGGTGCAGGCCAACGAGCACATCGAGGCCGCCATCATCCCCACCTTCCCCCTGGGGGTCTTCAAGGACATCGCCAAAAACGCGGGAGCCTGCTGATGTACGCCGACGTTATCATCGCCGGGTTCGGCGGCCAGGGCGTGGTCCTGGCCGGGACGCTTCTGGCCTACGCCGCCATGGAGCACGGCCTCAACGTGACGTTCATGCCCGTCTACGGGCCGGAGATGCGCGGCGGCACCGCCAACTGCACCGTGGTGCTCTCCGACGAGGAGATCGGCTCCCCCATCATCCGCCGCCCGCAGAACGTGGTGGCCCTGAACAGGCCCTCGCTGGAAAAGTTCCAGGTCCAGCTGGCCGACGGGGGCACCGTGGTGGTCAACTCCTCCCTGGCGGACCCGGCCCTGGCCGACTCCGCGCGGATCAAGGTGGTGGGCGTGCCCTGCAACGACATCGCCGAGAAGGTGGGCAACGCGCGCATGGTGAACATGGTGGCCATGGGGGCCTTCGTGAAGGCAACGGGCGCGCTGCCCCTGGAGCGGCTCAAGCAGGCCCTCACCCATGTGGTGCCCGCCCACTACGGCCACCTGATCCCCAAGAACGCCGAGGCCCTGCAGGCCGGGTATGACGCCGCCTGAGAGCGCCGTACCGCCCAGGCTGCTCTACGGCATTATCGGGCACCCCCTGGGCCAGACGCTCTCGCCGCTGCTGCACAACTGGGGCTTCGCGCGCATGGGCGTGGCCGCGGCCTACGTGGCCTTCCCCACCCCGCCCGAGCGCCTGGAGGATTTCATCCGCGCCGTGCGGACCATGCCCGTATGCGGCCTCTCGGTGACCATCCCCCACAAGGAGGCCGTGATGCCCCTGCTGGACGCGGTGGACCCGCTGGCCGGCAGCGTGGGCGCGGTGAACACCCTGGTCTGGGAGGGCGAGCCCGGAGCCGGGCGGCTGGTGGGCCACAACACCGACGTGGCCGGATTCTGCGCGCCGCTCCTGGGACTGCCCAGCACGCCTGAAAGCGTTTTGGTGTTGGGTGCCGGGGGCGCGGCCAAGGCCGTGCTTGCGGGCCTGAACGAACTGGGCGTGGCCCGGGTGGCCATGGCCAACAGGACCTTCGAGCGCGCCCTGGCCCTGGCCGAAACCTTCGGTGTTCAGGCCATCCCTTGGGAGGAAAGAGCCGATTTCGACGCCCAACTGGTGGTGAACACCACGCCCGTGGGCATGTCCGGCAAGGGCGACGGGCTCTCGCCCATGCCCGCCGAATACTGGACGCCAAGGCACATCGCCTACGACATCGTCTACAACCCCCTGCTCACCCCCTTCCTGCTCCAGGCCCGGGAGCGCGGCGCGTCCGTCATCGACGGGCTGGCGATGTTCGCGGGCCAGGGCGCGGCCCAGTTCAAGCTCTGGACCGGGCTGGACCTGCCCCTGGACGAGGCCAAGGCCCTGCTGCTGCGGGCGCTCGGCGCATAGCCTTCGCCAGCCTTCTCCGCGCACGGGCGCGGGAAATGGCCGGCATTTCCCTCTACTGAAAGCACCCCGGCGCAGCATCCTGTCCCGCGCCGGCAGGAATCCCGCCCAGGGCCGTTACCCCGGCCGCCAGTCAGGATGCCCCCGCTCTCCATCGCTCGTATCCCATAAGACTGGATACGCCCCCCAAACCCGTCTGAAACGTCACAGCGAGGCGCACGGCGCATCCGCACGATATGCACAATTAGCTATCGACAAAACCAACTTTGTTCCGCACAATGCTTTTCATCCCACTGGCAACCCGTGAGGACGATGTGAACCCGACGGATAGCGGCAACCCGGCCATCCCCATCCAGAACCCTTCAAATGCGCCCTGGCTCACCCGGAGCTTCGCCTTCAGCGGCGCAAATGTGGCTCTCGTGGGCCTCGGCCTTGGCATTCTTGGCCTTGGCGTGCTGCATTACGCCTTGTTCAGGCGCATAGAGAACGTCCTTGTCTTCCAGCTACTGGGCATGAAGGGGCTGGTACTTCCTTCCGGCATGGTGCTCGGCCCGCATTCGGCAGGCTTGGGATACCTTATCTGGGCGTCCTTCCCCTCGTTCGCGGCGGCCTGCGGCGCCCCGCTCCTCGTCGCTCCGCTCTTCAAACCTGGGGAATCCGCCAGGCTCTGCGCCGGTGCCTTTCTGATGCTGGCCTGCTTCGAGGTGCTTCAGTGGGCGCAACGGATCACCGTTTCCGGCCGGTTCAGCTGCGATCGCTTCGACCCGTTGGACCTGGCTTCGGCAGGAGCCGGATGCCTCATGGCCTACACGATAATGTGGCTCATCCACCGCGGGAGGTAACATGAACGCGTTGCGATGGACCCTGCTCTTGCTGTTGTGTTCCGTCTTCTGCCTGGGAACCAGTGAGCGGAAGAGGTTCTGGCCCAGCAATGAACAGACCCGCATGGGATACTTCTCGGGAAGTCCTCGCAATCCCGTTACGAACGCATTTTTCTCGGCTTACATGACACCGCTCACGGCAGGGAAAGTGCACCCTGACTGCAAACAGGCGTTCAACGCCCTTGAAATCTCCATCACCAACCTCCACCACAGCGATATCGCCGTGGATTGGGGGAAATCCAAGTTCCTTTACGAATGCAAAGAGCGCTGCGGCTTCCAATTCAAGGGAGGAAAGGAGATCGAAAAGGATTGCGGCCAGATACAGCCAGACATCATCCCTTCCAAGGGTGTGCTGCGAAAGGTCGTCTTTCCGTATGCGCTGGTGGGATGGAACGACAGGATATGGAATACCCCGTTCGTCGGGGATGTGGGGCTGCTCCTCTCCATCACTGCGGACGGCCAGGAGGTGCAGGAGAGGCTGTTGATCCATGTCGACGCTGCGCAATAGATCGACTCGCACCGGCCCCGCGAGGCCGGATGATTGATCCGCCAAAACAAGGCCCCGGGATCGCTCCCGGGGCCTTCTTCTTTCTCTCCGCTCCGCTTCGGCTCAAATGCCGGTGCGCTTGATGATCTTGTACTTGGGGTTGGGGTCCAGCCCGGTGCCGCCTGCGTCTTTCGAGGCGGGTGAGGCCGGGGCCTGCGAGGCGACCGGTGAAGGCGCGGGCGCCGGAGCCTGCCCGCGCACAGGGATGAGCAGCGGGGTGCCGGGCACCAGGGCGTCCTTGGGGTTGGCCTTGTTGAAGCTGATGAGCTCCTGGACGGCCACGCCGGTCTTCCCTGCCACGCTCTCCAGGGTGTCGCCCTTGCGCACCACGTAGAGCGTGGGCTGGCTGGAGGCGGGGGCCGGCGCGGGGCCTGACGAGTAGGATGGCTGCGATGCCGCCGCCTTGCCGCCCTGGGTGCCGCCCGCCTTGGCGTACTTCGGGGCGGGTTCGGGCGCGGGCGTGCCGTTGTCCAGCGAACAGGCCGCCAGGGGGATCAGGACGGGCTTGCCCGGGGCCGGGGCGTCCTTGTTGCCGTTGGCCTCGCGCAGCACGCTGGCCGGGATGTTGGTCTGGCGGGAGAGGTTCCACCAGGTGTCCCCGGGGGCGGCCAGGCGGCTGGAGCCGCCGCCCTGGCCCGAAGGGTTCTGCAGGAAGGCCAGGGCCGACCGGGCCGAGTTCTTGGGCACCCAGGCGGCCGTGGTGCGGTCCGGCGGGCTCACCTGCCTGCGGTAGGCCGGGTTGAGGGCGTGGAACTGCTCCCAGGAGAGCCCCAGGTTGGAGGCCAGGCCCGAGAGGTCCGACCCGGCGGGCACGCGCACCTCCTGCAGGTCCTTGGAGGCGGTCAGGTCCGGGGCGTTGAAGCCCAGGCGCTTGGCGTTGCGCACGATCTTGAGCATGGCCATGAACTTGGGAACGTAGTGCTTGGTCTCGTCCTTGAGGGGGCTCGAGGACTTGGCCAGGCTGTTGAAGTTCTGGGTGCCCGTGGAGGCCATGGCCCGGGAGATGCTGCCCTCGCCCGCGTTGTAGGCGGCCAGGGCCAGCTGCCAGTCCCCGAACTGCTGGTGCAGGGCCTTGAGGTAGCGGGCGGCGGCCACGGTGGCCAGGTAGGGGTCGCGCCTCTCGTCCAGCCACCAGTCCACGGTGAGGCCGAAGCGCCGGCCCGTGGCGGGCATGAACTGCCACATGCCCACCGCCCCGGAGTGCGACACGGCCAGCACGTTGTAGCCGGACTCGATGTAGGGCAGGGCCAGCAGGTCCTGCGGCAGGCGGTGGCTGGCCATGACCGCGCGCACGTACTCCAGGTGGGGCTCGCTGCGCAGCATCCAGCGCTGCACGGTGTCGCGCTTGTCGCGGGTGAAGTACTGGAAGAACAGGCGCATCTCCTCGGTTTCCTCGGGAGTGAGCCTGAAGGTCATCTCCTGGCGGGAGTCGAGGGCCTGCTTCTCGGCGGGGGTCAGGGGGCGTCCCCGGCTCTGGCTCAGGGCCTCGAGGCCGGTGATCTCCGGCTCCAGGTTGGAGCGCGAGCCGTGTCCGACGCTCTTTGGGGAAGGCGCGCACCCGGTCAGCGCCAGCGCCAGGGCCAGCATCAGCGCCAGGGCTGGGGGGCACAGGGGAAGGAGGAGCCGCTTGAGCATGGTCGTACCCTTGAAGGTGAAATGCAACGCCCGCTCCTTGCAAGTACGGAACCTTGCGCGTGATTTCAAGTTGTTGCCCATGCGCCGCAATGCGGCCGGGCAGCACTGCGGCGCGATTCCGGCGCACCAGCGCCGCATCGGCCGCGTTGACTCCCAGCCCACCTTGCTCTAACCAGAAAGGCATCGACTATCAAGGAGCCCGCCATGCGTACGTTGCGTATCATCCTGCTGCTCTCCGCCCTCGCCAGCCTGGCCGCCTGCGCCAGCCCGCCCTATTCGAAGCAGGGAGCAACCCGTGAACAGGCCGCGGCCGACTATCAGGACTGTTATTCCCTGGGCAGCCTGGAGCACTACACTCCGGGCAAGAACATCGCCGTTGACGACGCCACGGCCAATTGCATGAAGGCGCGGGGATACTCCTCGGCCATGCGTTTCTAGCCGCGTCTTTCCGCAGAGGGTCCTGCCGGGGCGGTGCGCCCGCGCGCTCCCCTTCCGCCGGAAGCCGCTTCGCCGCGTGTGCGGTTTGCGCCATGAAAAGGCCGCCGGGACAGTTGCCTGTCCCGGCGGCCTTAATTTTAATGCGCCGTGATCGGCTTAAAACGGCTGGCAGTGGTGCTTCACGGAGACGCCCTTGACCACGAAGATGGAGCCCTCGGCGATGTTGGTGGAGAGGTCGCCGACGCGCTCCATGGCGCGGGCCACGATCACCGTGCGGATGGCGCGGTCCAGCCCGCTCAGGGTTCCCTCTTCCGATCCGGAGTCCATGCACTGCTTGAGCACCTTCATGTTCAGGTCGTCGGCCACGGAGTCCGCGGCGCAGACCTGGCGGGCCAGCTCCGGGTCCTGGTCGCGGAAGGAGCGCACCGCGAGGCGGTACATGTCCGTGACCTGGGCGCCAAGGGCGTTCAGGTCCGGCTGGTGGCTCAAGGTGGGCAGCTGGGAGAGCAGCACCGCCTGCTCGGCGATGTTCACGGCCTCGTCGCCGATGCGCTCCAGGTCGACCACCATGCGCATGCTGGAGACGATGAGGCGCAGGTCCATGGCCACGGGCTGGTCCAAGGCCAGCAGGCGCAGGGAGAGGTTGTCCACCTCGCACTCCATGGCGTTGATCTCCCGGTCGGAGTCGATGACCTGTCGGGCCAGCTCCGCGTCGCGGTTGGCGATGGCCGCCAGGGCGCGCTCCAGGGCGCGGTCCGTGTAGGCGGCCATCTGGAGAACCTTGACCTTGAGCTGCTCCATTTCCTTCTGAAAACGCTGGTCCATGGGTCCCCTCCTAGCCGAAGCGGCCGGTGATGTAGTCTTCGGTTTGCTTGTTGGCCGGACGGGTGAAGATCGTCTCGGTCTGGTCCATTTCGATGAGCTTGCCCATGTAGAAGAAGGCCGTCATGTCCGAGACGCGCGCGGCCTGCTGCATGGAGTGGGTGACGATGATGATGGTCAGGTCTTCCTTGAGCTCGTGGATGAGCTCCTCGATCTTCTGGGTGGCGATGGGGTCCAGCGCGGAGGCCGGCTCGTCCATGAGCAGGATCTCGGGCTCCACCGCCAGGGCCCGGGCGATGCACAGGCGCTGCTGCTGACCGCCGGAGAGGCCCAGGGCGTTCGAGTGCAGGCGGTCCTTCACTTCGCTCCAGAGCGCGGCCTGCTTGAGGCTCTTCTCCACCTGCCCGGCGATGAAGGCGTTGTCCGTGGACCCGTTGACGCGCAGGCCGTAGGCCACGTTCTCGAAGATGGTCTTGGGGAAGGGGTTGGGCTTCTGGAAGACCATGCCCACGCGGCGGCGCAGCTCCACAACGTCCATCCCGCCCTTGTATATGTCCTGCCCGTCCAGAAGCAACTCGCCTTCGACACGCGCGATGTCGATGAGGTCGTTCATGCGGTTGAGGCAGCGCAGGAAGGTGGACTTGCCGCAGCCCGACGGCCCGATCAGCGCGGTGACCTCGTTGGTGCGCACGTCCAGGTCCACGGAGTGCAGGGCCTTGAAGTCCCCGTAGTAGAAGTCCAGGTTTCTGGCGGACATTTTAAGTGGCGTTGTCATTTGCGATCCTTGTTCACGACTCGATTATGAGGCATCGGGCAGGCTGAAGCAGAAGGCGGCTCCGGTCATCCGGTCGCGGGCCTGCTCAACCCAGATCCTGCCCCCGTGGCGCTCCACGATGTGCTTCGCGATGGCCAGGCCCAGGCCCGTGCCCCCCTCGCTCTTCATGCGCGGCCTGTCCACGCGGTAGAATCTCTCGAAAACCCTCTGGCGCTCGGCCTCGGGCACGCCGGGCCCCATGTCCTCCACGCGGAAGGTGACCTCCCCGATGCCGGCGCTGTGGGACACGCTCACCACGGAGCCCGCCGGGCCGTACTTCAGGGCGTTCTCCAACAGGTTGCGGAACACCTGCGTAAGCGGCCCGAAATCCGCCGGGACGACCACGTCCTCCTCGGGCAGGCGGCTCTCCACGGTGACGGAGCGCTCCCGCGAGAGGGCCGCGCACTCGCGCAGGGCCGCGCGCAGGGCCTCCCCGGCCAACACCTGGGCCTTCACCGGGGCCTGGCGGTCGTTCTCGATGCGCGCCAGGCTCAGGAGCTCCTCCACCATCTTGGACATGTGGTTGGCGTTCTTGAGGATCACGTCCAGGAAGCGCTTGCCCTGGCCCTCCAGGAACTGCCGCTCGCCCAGCAGGGTCTCGGCGTAGCCCTTGATGGAGGTCAGGGGCGTGCGCAGCTCATGGGAGACGTTGGCCACGAAATCCCGCCGGACCTTGTCCAGCCGCCTGAATTCGGTGAGGTCGTGGAACACGAGCACCGCGCCCAGGCCGGGGTGGCGGCGCACCGGGCGCACCAGGCTCACGTCGAAGAATCTGTCGTGCATGGGTTCGATCTGCACGGAAACCACGGCGGGGCGCTGCGCGTCTTGCCAGTTGAGCACCGTTTCGGCGGCGTTCTGGAGTTCAGGGCAGGGCACGGCCTCGATGGGCAGCCTGCCCACCGCCCCGGCCGCCTGGGGGAAGATGTCTTCCAGGGCCTTGTTGGTCATGACGATGCGGCCTTCCTCGCTGAGCACCATCAGGCCCTCGCGCATGCCCTCCAGCACGGCCTCGATGCGGGCCTTGTCCGCCGCCAGGGCAGTCACCTGGGCCTCGATGCCGCTGGCCATGGCGTTCACGCTCTGGGCGAGCTCCTCCAGGGCCAGGCCGGACTCGGGCCAGAGCCTGCGGCCGTAGTCGCCTTCGGCCACGGCCCCAAGCACCCCGGCGCACTGGCGAATGAAGCGGGCGTGGCGGCGCGTGACCGCGTAGCTCGATATGGCGGCCACCAGCACGCAGACGGCCACTGCCAGGGCCAGGCCCGTGCGCTGGTCCGCCATCTCGGCGTAGACCCACAGGCCCAGTCCGCAGGCCGCCAGGTGGGAGGAGAAAAGCCGCATTCCGTAGGAGAGCATGATCCTGGCCCCTACTCCTTGAAGCGGTAGCCCACGCCGCGCACGGTCTCGATCATTTCGGAATAATGGCCCAGCTTCTGGCGCAGGCGGCGCACATGGGTGTCCACGGTGCGGGCGTAGCCCTCGAATTCGTAGCCCCAGACGGTGTTGAGCAACTGGTCGCGCGTGAGCACGCGGCCCTGGCTCTTGAAGAGTTCGGCCAGCAGCTTGAACTCGGTGGCCGTGAGCTGGATCTCCTGGCCCTGGGCCTCGGCGCGGTGGGCGTCCATGTCCACGCTGAGGCCGTCCTTGCGCAGCACCTGTTTGGCCGGAGCCTCGGGGCTCAGGCGCTTGAGCACGGCCCTGGCCCGCAGGATGAGCTCCCTGGGGCTGAAGGGCTTGACCACGTAGTCGTCCGCGCCCAGCTCCAGGCCCACGATGCGGTCCACCTCTTCGCCCCTGGCCGTGAGCATGATCACGGGCACCTGGGCGGTCTTGGGGTCGCGCTTGATGCTGCGGCAGACCTCGAAGCCGTCGGCCCCGGGCAGCATGATATCCAACAGGACCAGGTCCGGGCGCTGGCGGCGGATGCGCGCCAGGGCGTCCAGCCCGTCGCGCGATGTCGTCACGGCGAACCCGGCGTTCTGAAAATTGTATTCAAGCAACTGGAGGATGTCCTCGTCGTCTTCCACCAGCAGCACGCTTTCCTTGGTCATTGCCATACCCTCCGCTGGGGCCATACATCACGGCGCCGTGACGGAGCCGTGATGACAATGTGCCGATCTGGTGACATTTCCCCCGGCAAAGCGCAAGGACGGCCGGATGGGCGGTTGTTACGGGCGTGTTACGGAGCGCGTCACGGGCGCTTCAGGGCGGCTTCGTGCAGCCTGAGCGCCTGCAGGCAGAAGGCCTCCAAGCGGGCCTCGATGAGCTGGGGGAAGGGGTTGCCGTCGGTCTCCAGCGCCAGGAAGGGCAGGCTGCCGCGTTCGCTTTCGGGCAGGGCGCGGACCCGCTCCGGGTACAGTTCAGCCAGGGTGCCGGTGTTGAAGGCGTCGGCCAGCAGGGCCTCGCTCAGGCGCGCGGGCATGCACCCGAACGGCCCGATGGAGACCACCCCGCAGGCAGGGGCCAGCATCTCGTGGAAGGCCCCGCCCACGGTGAGGATGGCCTCGCCGGTGAGCGCGGGCGTGAGGAAGCGCCGCCCGGCGCGGACCAGGGCCGGGATGTCGGGCGTGTGGCCCCGCACCAGCCCTGAAGGCGCGAGCGCGGCGCGGATCTGGCGGTAGGCCCTGCGCTTCACCCACTGGCGGATGCGCCCGCCCAAGCCGGGGGGCGTGGTGTGCCCCTCGTTCTGGAGCCAGTCCGTATAGAAGACCCACTCGTGCACCGGGGCGGTGCGCGCCGCGACGCCCTTTTCCGCCAACCGCTCCACCAGCCGCTGCCGGGAGATGGGGTCGTTGCGCACGAAGATTTCGCCCAGCAGCGAGACGGTCGGGGTCTCCATCGCGGGCAGGCGCAGGGGGATGCGCGCCAGGCGGCGGGCGCTTTCGCCCAGGCGGGCCAGGGCGCGCTTCCATGGCAGGCCCATGGCCTGGAGCATGGTGCCGAGCTCCTGTTGAAGCTCGGCCTCGGCCTCCCGAGGATCCGTGGCGGCGGCCAGGAGCACGGCCCGCATCTCGTCCACGAAGTCGCCCAGCACAAGGCCCCGCCAGATGCCTAGGGTGGCGCTGTTTGAGAGCCCTGCGTAGCCCGTGTCCGCCAGGGGGGTGAGCACCACGGCGTCGGGAATGTTTCGCTTGGCCAGCATCCTGGCGGTGAACTCGTTGTACTGCCCGAAGCGGCATGGCCCCTGGGCCCCGGGCATGAAATAGGCCGTGACCTCGTCTTCGGGGCGCTTTTCCAGATAGTCCAGCAGGGTGCCCACCGTGAGCTGCAGGGGCAGGCACTCCTTGCAGGAGGAGTTGCCGCGCCCGCGCTTGAGGGCCTCCTCGTCCGCGGGGGGCAGGCCCACGCAGCGAATGCCCATCCCCTCCAGCGCCCGGGCGGCCAGGGCTGTGCCGTAGGGGTTCATGCTGGGCAGGGCCAGGCGGACGCGCTCGTGGGTCAGGGGCAGCCAGCGCCCCCCGGAATCCACCACGCCGGGCCGCCCGTTGCTGGACTCCAGCACGCAGCCCGATTTCGGAGTGGAGATGGGCGCGGAGCGCGGCGCTGCGCCGACCCTCCCGGCTCCATGCCCTCCGGCCTGGGTGCCGCGCCTGTGGCTCCCGGCGATGTCCAGAAAGGCCTCCAGCCGCGTCTCCAGGCCCGCGTCCGCCGTGTGGCTGTCCAGCTCCAGGGTCAGGGACGGCTTTGTGCCCATCTCGTCGCGGAAGTAGCCCAGCAGGAAGGAGTCCGGACCGCAGGAGAAGTTGGTGACGTAGGCTCCGTAGAGGTCCGGGTGGCGGCTCACGGCCTGGGCCGCCTGGAGGATGACCCGGCCCTGGCCCCAGTACACGGCCCGCTCGGGACGCAGGTCCCGGGGCAGGGGCAGGATGTCGCAGGGGATGACCATGGCCCCGCGCGTGGCCAGCTTCTCGGGCACGGCCTTGTTGGCCTCGGGCGCGAAGGCGTTGTAGGCCCGGCCGAAGAGCACCACCCCGGGCACCGCGCCGTCGCCCTGGGCCAACCGTTCCAGGGCCTCGCGGCCCAGGGCCTCCAGGTCCGCCCGGCAGGCTCGCTGCGCATCCACCCCGGCGGCGAAGGCCCGGCGCGCCGCGCGGGCGTCCGCGCCCAGGTCCCGGGCGGCCCCCAGCATGGCCTTTTCGGCCGCCTCAAGGCCGCGCGTGAAGTCCAGCGTGGGGCGCAGCAGCCTGGGGCCGTAGGCGGCCAGCTCCCCGAAGGCGCTGCGCAGGTAGAACGGCTCGCCCTGCAGCAGCACGCAGGTGCAGGACGTGGCCTGACCCGGTTCGCCCGGCACGCCGCTGATGTGCGGCAGGAACACGGCCTCCGGCCTGCGGGCCAGCAGGTCGGCCAGGAAGCCGTGGGCCAGTTCGCCCGGGTAGCACAGGGCCGCGCCCCGACGCTTCACGCCTTCGGGGTCGGCCCGCTCCGGCAGGAGCACCCCGTAGCCCAGCTCCTTGAAGAAGGCGTCGAACAGCGGGAAAAAGGTGTTCACCAGATAGGAGCGGTTGAGCCCCACCTTGGGGCGATTGTCCGGCTGGCCGTCTTGCGCGGACGGCTCCAGGTCCCTGAAGACGCGGCGGTGCCTGGCCATGACCAGGTCCAGCGCGGCGGCGTCCGGCGAGCGGCCCTGGCGCAGGTTCTCGAAGCGGTTGCAGATGCCGCCGAAGGGATGCACCGTCCCGCCCACCTCGATGCGGGCGATGCGGCAGCCCCTGTCGCACCCGTGCTGGCCGCCCTTGCCGCCCCGGCAGGTGAAGGGCTCGCGCTGGCGGGCCTCCCGCCCGGCCAGTTCGTCCAGATCGAACGACCCTTCGGCCAGCACGCCCCGGGCGATGCGCTGGTCAACCTCCAGGGCCACGCCCAGCGCGCCCATGAGCCCGGGATCGGGCGGCACGACGACGCGCTTGCCCGTGAGCATGGCCATGGCCGCGGGCACGGCCCGGTTGTAGCAGACCCCGCCCTGCATGAACACGCGCTCCCCCACGGGGCGGCTGCCCATGACCCGGCTCACGTAGTTCAGGCACACGGAGTGCACCAGCCCGGCCAGGATGTCCTCCAGGGGCAGGCCCTCCTGCACGGCCAGCTTGATGTCCGAGCCGATGAAGGCCGCGCACTGGTCGTTGAAGTTGGGGGTGCTCCCGGCGGCCAGGGCCAGCTCCGCGATGGCGTCCGTGGGAACGCCCAGCGACTCCCGGGCGGACTCCTCCAGGAAGGAGCCGGTGCCCGCGCTGCAGGCCTCGTTCATGGCGGAGTCGCAGGGCTGCCCGGCGCTCAGGCTGGTGTACTTGGCGTCCTGCCCGCCGATCTCGAAAATGGTGTCCACGGCGGGGTCGTAGTGCAGGGCCGCGGCGGCGTGGGCCACGATCTCGTTGATGGCAGCCGTGGCCGAGGCGTGCAGGGCCGCGATGGCCCGCCCCGAGCCCGTGACCCCCAGGCCCACGATGCGCACCGGCGCGCCCAGCTGCGCGGCGAGGCTGGCGTAGACGCGCCGGGAGGCCCCCACGGGGTCGCCCTCGGTGCGCAGGTACTCCCCGGCCAGCACCGCCCGGTCGCCGCGGCGCACCACCACCCCCTTGGTGGTGGTGGACCCCACGTCCAGGCCCACGAGCACCACGTCGCCCTCCCGCGCCTGGCCCCTGGGGTGCTCCTTGAACTCCACCAGGCCCAACGCTTCGGACAGCGGCCCGAACCGGACGAAGCTTCCGGCGCGCGGGGCGAACACCTCCGCGCCGCCCACCGGCCCAGCGTGGTCCAAAGCCCAAAGGGCCGCGCCCGTGGCCTCGAACCAGGCCGCGTTCCCGGGGGCCTCCAGCCCGGGCAGCTCCCGGCGCAGGAAGCGCAGCAGATAGGGGTTCGCGGCGCAGCCGCCCGCCAGCAGCACGCGCTCCACGGACATGCGCGTGAGCAGCTCCAGGCACTTCCCGGCCATCATGCGCCCAAGCCCGGCCACCACCTCCTGCCGGGGCGCGCCCTTGTTCAGGGCATGGGTGCAGTCCGATTTGCAGAACACGGAGCAGCGGCCGGAGACCGCGTGCGGTTCGGCCGCGTGGTCCATGCCGGAGAGGTCCTCCACGGCCAGGCCCATGCGCCCCAGCTGCTGGAGCAGGAACTCCCCCGTGCCCGAGGCGCACTTGTTGCCTGATTGGATGGAGCGCACCCTGCCGTGGGCGTCCAGGCCGTAGGCCATGAACGTCTCGCCGCCCACGCTGAGCACCGTGACGGCCCCGGCACCGCCAAGGGCGTGCGCGGCGGCCAGCTCCACGGCCTCGGGCTCGCTGAGCGAAGGCAGGGCCACCATGGAGCGCAGCCGCCTGCCGGTGGCCGCCAACGGCAGCTGGCGCCAATCGGGAATGGATTCGAGGACGGAAAGGAGCGTCCGGGCGGGATCGCCGTTGTGGGGCACGGAACCGCCCCGCGTGAGGCGGACCACGCCTGCCTCACGACGCACCTGGGCGAAGGATATGGAGGAGGCCCCAAGACAGAGGCCGATGGCGTCCCGGGGGGCGCTTGGCATGAACGGATTCCGGGAAAGACCGGGTCTGCGTCCCTATTCGCCCATTTCCTGCACGAGGGCCCTGATCTCCTCGCGGATGATCTGGGCGGCGGCGGCGGGCACGGTGCGGCTGATCTCGGCCAGAAGCTCCTGGCGCAGGGCGTCCAGTGCCTCCTGGGTCACCAGGTTGGATAGATCGGGCCCTGCGGATTCGGGGGCTGGAACTTCATCCCCGGATATTTCCGGGAAGGGCGCAGGCGCGGGAGCGGCCTCCAGTTCGGCGATGCGGGCCTCCAGGGCGGCAAGGCCCTGGCGAATCTCGTCCAGCTCGGCGCTCAGGCGCTCGCCCAGGGCGTCGGCCTGGGATGCGGCTTCGGCCTTGAAGACCTCCAGCCGGGCGTCCACCTCGGCCAGCAGGTCCGTCTGGTCGGCTGGCCCGGCGGCGGGCTGCGCGCCGGAGAGCTCCTCGATGCGCCCGCTCAAGGCCGCGATGTCGGCTTCCAGGCGTTCGCCCAGCTCCGCCACAAGGGGAGCGGGGTCCACGGGGGCGACGGGTTCGGACGAGGCGGCGGCCTCGGAGATCTCGGACTTCAGGGACTCCAGGCGGGCGTCCACGTCGGCCAGCAGGGCGGCCGCGTCGAACGGCTCGGCTTCGGAGGCGGGCGCCAGCTCCTGCTTCAGGGACTCCAGGCGCTCGTCGAGGGACGCCTCAAGCCCGGAGCGCAGCTCCTCGGCATCGGGGGCGGGGGGCAGCTCGGCCTTGAACCCGGCCAGGGCCTCGTCCACCATGGGCATGAAGGTCTGGGCGAGGGTCTCGCCAAGGCCGGAAAATTTGGCCTCAAGGGTGTCCAGGCGGGCGGTCAGGGCCTCCAGGGCCAGCGCGGTCTCTTCGGAGGCGGCGGCCGATGCGGGCGCAGCCGCTTTCGGGGCGGGCTCGGGGGCCTGCGCGGCCAGGGCCATGTCCATGAAGTCGTCGGGGATTTCGAGTTTGGCGGCGGTAGAGGAGGACTTGCCCGCCTCGGCCAGCAGGGCGTCCAGGCCGTCCAGGTCGATGTCATCGCCGGGCGCGCCTGCGGCGCCGGTTTCATCGGGCAGGTCCAGCCCGTCGAAGCCGGGCATGGAGTCTGACGCCTTCGCGCCAACCGCCTCGTTGGTGTCGGAAAAAAGGTCTTCCAGCTCGCGCTCGAAGTTCAGATCGCCCCCGGAACCGGAGGCGTCGGTTTTGGGTGCTCCCGGCCCGCGTTCGATGATGTCGGTCAACTCGATGATGTCTTCGGGTGCGTTGGCCACGGGACCCTCCAGGCGGGAAAAATCCGGCGCGGACGGACAAGCCGCCCGCGCCGGGGTTAGTCGCTACTGAGCAGCGGGATGGCAGGCGTTACAGGCGATCGGCGCGTTCTTGCCGTCGGCCTTGGCCTTCTTGTGGCAGCCCAGGCAGCTCTTGGCGGAGTTCATGTCGTGGAAAGCCTTGTAGAAGCTCTTCACGTCAGACTTGTTGGCCGGGTCGAAGATGTCGTGGCAGCCCTTGTCCGAGCACTTGAAGCCCTTGTCGGACTTGCCGTCCCAGTTGTGATGGCAGGCCTTGCAGTCCAGGGCCTTGTGACCGGCGCCAGCGTGGGCGAACTTCACAGGGGCCTTGGTCATGGTGCCCTCGGGCATCTTCAGGACCATGTCCTTGGGGGCTTCCACGGCCCACAGAGCGGGCAGACAGAACACGCCGACCAGGGCGGCGCACACCAACATGACAAATAACGGTTTCCTCATCCTTCCACCTCCTCACCAAAAAGTTGAATGAAAAAATTCACATAGGGTTTACTTTTAGATGCAAGCCCGTGTCAAGGCGCGTTACGAGAAATCTGCACTCTTGAAACAACACTGGAGCGCCTCAACTCCCGCCCAGAGAGTATTTCCCGGCATATCCTCGCGGAGTGAGCATCCGCCCGCCCGCAACGCGCGTCTGGGAATTGCCCACCACCACGATGCTGAGCATGTCCGCGGCCTCGGGGTCCATCAGCCCGAGCGTGGTCAGCAGGGCGCTCTGCCCCTCGCGCCAGGCGTTGCGAACCAGGCCCGCCGGGGTCTGCGGGGAGGCGTGGCGGCCGATGATCTCCAGCGCCCGGGCCAGTTGGCCGCTGCGCCTCTTGGAGCGGGGATTGTACAGCGCGATGACGAAATCAGCCGATGCGGCCGCGTCCAGGCGCTTCTCTATGAGCTCCCAGGGGGTGAGCAGGTCGCTCAGGCTCACGCAGGCGAAGTCGTGGGTCAAGGGAGCGCCCAGGATGGCCGCCGCGCCGATCACCGCGGGGATGCCCGGCACCACCTGGAACTCCACCGAGTCCAGCAGGCCCCGGGCCTCCAGGAGTTCGAGCACCAGGCCGGCCATGCCGTAGACCCCGGCGTCCCCGCTGGAGACCACCACCGTGTCCTCACCGGCCATGGCCTGGTCTATGGCCTTGGCGCAGCGCTGCACCTCGCCCATCATGCCCGTGGAGACCACGGCCTTGCTGGCCAGCAGCTCAGGGTCGATCAGGTCCAGATAGGTTCCGTAGCCAACCACCACGGCGGCGCGCTCCAGCGCCTCGGCCGCCAGCGGGGAAAGCAGGGCCGCGTCGCCGGGGCCCAGGCCCACCACGCTCAGGCGACCGGGCTTCATGCCTTCCGCCCCGGACTCAGGGCCAGCGCCACGGTGACCGTGGGCGTCTTTCTCTTGGGGGCCAGCAGTTTCGCCGTCCCGGCCGCAAGCATCGCGGCTGCCTCGCATACGCTCTCCACTCCGACATGTTTGAGGGGCATGGGCGAGGGGTTGGGCACGGCCACCCCGGCCAGATCCCCGGCCTGGAAAAATATCAGCTCCGCGCCCAGCTCACGGGCGGCCTCGGCCAGCCCGGGCTCGCCGCGCTTGGCCTCGATGCTGGCCAGCACGCCCACGCTGCCCAGGGCCACGCCCCGCGCCGCGCAGGCCTGGGCCAGCGCATCCACGATCTCCGTCCCGGGCGTGCCCTTGCGGCAGCCCACCCCCGCGACGACCGCCTTGGGCCGCAAGGCCAGGCAGCCCGGACCGGCTCCGCCAGCGCGCCAGTCCACCAGCACGCAGGGCCTCTCCGGGTCCAACAGGTGGGGCGCTGCCAGCCACTCGAACAGCCCGGCATGCTCGCCCGGTACGGCAAGCCAGCCCTGCGGGTCGAAGAGCTGCACCGTGCGCCCCTCCAGCAGGGCCGCGTTCACTGCCTTGACGGCAGCCACATTCTCGATGGCCAGGCCGCTGTCGCGGGCCAGCACGTCCAGGGAGGGCAAGCCCGCGCAGTCCGTGGCCGTGGTGATCACGGCCTCGCCGCCGCAGAGCAGCGCCACCTCGCGGGCCAGGTCGTTGGCGCCACCCAGGTGGCCGGAGAGCAAGCTCACGGCGTGGCGTCCGTTCTGGTCCAGCACCACCACGGCGGGGTCGATGTCCTTGCCGCGCAGGTGCGGGGCGATGGCCCGGACCACGATGCCGCAGGCCGCCACGAACACGTGGGGCGCATACTTATGGAAGTTTTCCCCAACCAGCTCCGTGAGCGAGGCGAAGCCATGCGCACCCTGGGCATCCGCCGCCATGCGCTCCGGCAGGAACAGCTCCCCGCCGAGTTCGCGGGCCAGCCGCCCCGCCAGCGCCGCGCCCTGCTGCGTGAGCGCGTATACCGCCGTGCCCTTGCTCACCCCCGGCCTCCTGGGATCGAACGCCTAGAGCGACAGGGTCTTGGCGGCCTTGAGCGTGGCCTCGTAATCGGCCTCGGTGTGCGCGAAGGAGGTGAACGAGCACTCGTAGCCCAGCGAGGCCAGGTACACGCCCTGGGCGCGCATCTGCTGGTAGATGGCCGTGTAGGTCTTGCCGTTGGAGGTGCGGGCCGAGGCCATGTCGGTCACAGGGGTCTCGGTGAAGTACATAGTGAAGGCCGAGGCGGTCTGGTTGAGCTGCACGGGCACGCCCTTGGATCGCACGATGGCCGCGAACTCCTTGGCCAGTTCGGCGGTGCGGGCCTCTAGGGCGGCGTAGTCGCGCTTTTCCAGCTCCAACAGGTTAGCCAGCCCGGCGGCCATGGCCACGGGGTTGCCCGAGAGGGTGCCGGCCTGGAACACCGGGCCGCAGGGGGAGAGCTTCTCCATCACGTCGCGGCGCCCGCCGTAGGCTCCCACGGGGAAGCCAGCGCCGATGATCTTGCCCAGGGTGGTCAGGTCCGGGCGCACGCCGTAGCGGGCCTGGGCCCCGCCGATGCCCCAGCGGAAGCCGGTGATGACCTCGTCGAAGATCAGCAGCGCGCCGTACTCGTCGCACACGGCGCGCAGGCCCTCCAGGTAGCCGGGCTTGGGGATCACCAGGCCCATGTTGCCCGGGGCGGGCTCCACGATGATGGCGGCGATGTCCTTGCCCTTCTCCTTGAAGGCGGCCTTCACGGCCTCCAGGTCGTTGTAGGGCAGCACGATGGTGTGGGCCACGGTGGCGGCGGGCACGCCCGGGGTGCCGGGGGCGGCCTGCACCGCCACGCCGGAGCCGGCGGCGGCAAGGAATGCGTCGGCGTGGCCGTGGTAGCAGCCGTCGAACTTGATCACGTGGTCGCGCCCGGTGAAGCCGCGCGCCAGGCGCAGGGCGCTCATGGTGGCCTCTGTGCCGGAGTTGACCATGCGCACCATCTCCACCGAGGGCATCAATTGGGTGATCTTGAGGGCCAGGTCCACCTCGGCTGGGCAGGGCGCGCCGAAGCTGGAGCCGTTCTCCAGGGCCTCGCGGGCGGCCTTGTGCACCACGGGGTCTGCGTGGCCAAGCAGCATGGGGCCCCAGCTCATCACGTAGTCCACGTAATCCTTGCCGTCCACGTCCGTGATGGTGGAGCCGTGGGCCTTGGCGATGAACAGGGGTTCGCACTCCACGGCCTTGCAGGCGCGGATGGGCGAGTTGACCCCGCCGGGGATGACGGCCTGGGCTTTGGCGTAAAGCTCGGAAGAGAGGGACATGGCGGTTCTCCGGTATGCTGTTTCGGGAAGAGACGTGCATACCCTCGCGGGCTTGCGCGGGCAAGTGGGGAGGATACAGTAAGGCCCTGCGCGCCATCACAGGCGCGCGGGGCCGTCTTCATTTCCGTCGGGTGTCCGGCTAGCTCTTGAGCGTCTCGATCCTGCCCTTGAGCTCCTCCAGCTTCGCCACCTTGCCGCGCAGCATCTCGTCCTTCTCGCGCTCCTTGGCCACCACCTCGGCGGGGGCCTTGGCGGTGAAGTCCTCGTTGGCCAGCTTGCGGGCCACGATCTCGGCCTCCTTGGAGGTCTTGGCCAGCTCCTTGTTCAGGCGGGCCAGCTCCGCGTCGAAGTCCACGGCTCCGGCCAGGGGCACGAACACGGCGTTGCCGCCCGCGGCCGCGCTGGCCGAGGCCTTGGGCGCGGTGACGTCCGGCCCGGCCGTGAAGCTGGCCAGGCGCGCCAGCAGCATGATCAGGCGCTCGTTGTCGCGCAGCATGGCCAGGTCGGCCGTATCGGCGGTGCGAACCAGGCAGTCCAGCTTGAGGGCCGGGCTGATGGAGAGCTCGGAGCGGATGTTGCGCACGCTGACCACCACCTCCTGCAGGAGGCCCATCATGGCCACGGCCTGGGGCTTCACGTGCTGGGGGCGCGCGGCGGGATAGGGCACCTTGGAGATGTCCTTCTGGGCGTGGCCGGGCAGGTGGCTCCAGATCTCCTGGGTGACGAAGGGCATGACGGGGTGCAGGAGCACCAGCAGTTCGGAGAGCACGGTCCACAGGCACTGCTGGGCCTGGGCCTTGGCGGCCTCGTCCTCGCCCGAGAGGTCGGACTTGGCGGCCTCCAGGTACCAGTCGCAGAACTCCAGCCACAGGAAGGAGTAGAGCCCCTGGGCCGCCTCGTTGAAGCGGTAGTCCTGGATAGCGGCGCTGGTGGCCTGCTTCATCTCCTCCAGGCGGTGGAGGATCCAGGCGTGGTGCAGGGGCAGCTCGCCGTCCAGCGAGACGTTGGGCAGCTCCACGGGCATTTCTTGGGGCAGGTTCATCAGGCTGAACCGGGCCGCGTTCCAGAGCTTGTTGACGAAGTGGCGGTAGCCCTCGATGCGCTCCTCGGAGAGCTTGATGTCGCGCCCCATGGCCGCGAAGGCCGTGAGGGTGAAGCGCAGGGCGTCGGTGCCGAACTTGTCGATCATGATCAGCGGGTCGATGACGTTGCCCGTGGACTTGGACATCTTCTTGCCCTCGGCGTCGCGCACCAGGGCGTGGATGTACACGTGCCTGAAGGGCACCTCGTCCATGAAGTGCAGGCCCATCATCATCATGCGGGCCACCCAGAAGAAGAGGATGTCGAAGGCCGTGACCAGCACCGAGGTGGGGTAGAAGGCCTTGAGCTCAGGGGTCTTGTCCGGCCAGCCCAGGGTGGAGAAGGGCCACAGCGCGGAGGAGAACCAGGTGTCGAGCACGTCCGGGTCCTGCTGGAGCTGGCCGCCGCAGTCGCAGGCGGCGGGGTCCTGCCGGGCCACGACGAGCTTGCCGCAGGCCTCGCAGGTCCAGGCCGGGATGCGGTGCCCCCACCAGATCTGGCGGGAGATGCACCAGTCGCGGATGTTGTCGAGCCAGTGGTAGTAGGTGGTGGTCCACTGTTCGGGGTAGATCTGGGTGCGCCCGGTCTCCACGGCGGCGCGGGCCACCTCGGCCAGGGGCCCGGCCTTGACGAACCACTGGGGGGAGACGTGGGGCTCGACAACGGTCTTGCAGCGGTAGCACTCGCCCACGGAGTGGTCGTGCTCCTCCACGGAGACGAGCAGGCCCTGCTCCTTCAAGTCCTCCACCACCTTCTTGCGGCAGGCCTCGCGGCTCATGCCCTGGTAGGCGGCCCCGGCGGCGGCGTTCATGTTGCCCTCGCCGTCCATGACCTGGAGGATCTCCAGGTTGTGGCGGCGGCCCAGGTCGAAGTCGTTCATGTCGTGGGCGGGGGTGACCTTGAGCGCGCCCGTGCCGAACTCGCGGTCCACGTAGGCGTCGGCGATCACCGGGATCTCGCGGCCCACCAGGGGCAGCTTGACCATCTTGCCCACGAAGGCGGCGTAGCGCTCGTCCTCGGGGTGCACGGCCACGGCCGTGTCGCCCAGCAGCGTCTCGGGGCGGGTGGTGGCCACGATCAGCTCGCCCGAGCCGTCGGCGAGCACGTAGCGCAGCTGGTAGAGCGCGCCCTTCTTGGGGCTGTGCTCCACTTCCAGGTCCGCCAGGGCGGTCTGGCAGCGCGGGCACCAGTTGATGATGTAGTCGCCCTTGTAGATCAGGCCTTCCTCATAGAGGCGCACGAAGACTTCACGCACGGCCTTGGAGAGGCCCTCGTCCATGGTGAAGCGCTCGCGGGTCCAGTCAACGCTGGCACCCATGCGCCTGATCTGGTTGAGGATCTTGCCGCCGTATTCCTTGCGCCACTCCCAGACGCGCTCGATAAAGGCCTCGCGGCCCAGCTCGTGGCGGGAGGAGCCCTCCTTGGCCAGTGCGCGCTCCACCACGTTCTGGGTGGCGATGCCCGCGTGGTCCGTGCCGGGCACCCAGAGCACCTTGCGGCCCAACTGGCGCATGTGGCGGCAGAGGATGTCCTGCACGGTAAGGTTCAGGGCGTGGCCCATGTGCAGGGTGCCGGTGACGTTGGGCGGGGGGATGACTATGGAGAACGGATCGCCATCGGCGGCGGGATCGGCGGTTCCGGCCCCGGACTCTTCCCAGAACGAAAGCCAGCGGGCTTCGACGTCGGCGGGTTCGTAGCCCTTGGCCAGTGTTGTATCTGACATGAAATCGGCTCCTTTTCGGTCGCGGCGCAATACTCTTTTTTCGCCCCGTTGTCATCACCGCGCCCCCCGGGTGCGCTTCCCCCCGGGGATAATGGACTTTCCGGCGTTGTGTCCGCCCGGCGGATGGGGCACAAGGGGCCGATGATTCACGTGCTCTGGGACGAAGCCCACCTTTGGGGCGTGCTGCTCATCCGGGCGCTCGAAGCCTGGGGGCTTCCCGCACGCCTGGTGCGCGCTCACGAACTGGCCCGGGGGCTCCTGCGGCGCGAGGCCCCGGCGCTGCTGGCCGTGCCCGGCGGCTTCGCCAGCCGCAAGGCCGCCTGCCTGGGCCCGGCCGGGCTTGAGGCCGTGCGCGACTACGTGCGGGGCGGCGGCAGCTATCTGGGCATCTGCGGCGGCGCGGGCCTCGGCCTCACGGTGCCGGGCGGGCTGGCCCTGTGCCCCTGGACGCGCGAGCCATTCAAGCACCGGCTGCAGCACTTCGCCTCCGGCAACGTGGAGCTGCTGCCCCAGGCCGGGCCCTACACCCCCGCCGGGCTGCGCGAGCCCCTGGCCCCGGTCTGGTGGCCCGCCGCGTTCCGGCCCCACGGCCAGGGCGTGGACGTGGTGGCCGCCTATGGCCGCCCCGGCCCGGGCTTCATGATGGCGGACATCCCGCTCTCCCTGGTGCCCGGCCAGGCCCTGGAGGACTGGGAGGCCCTCTACGGCGTGCGCCTGGCCCCGGCCTTCTCCCCGGGCGACCCCTGCATCGTGGCCGGGGAGTTCGGCAAGGGGCGCTACGTGCTCTCCCACGCCCACCTGGAGACGCCGCAGTCCCCGGCGGCCAACCTCTGGCTGGGGCACATCCTGGCGGAGTTGGCGGGCGTGCCCGCGCCCTCCGATCCGGCCCCAGCCTGGACCATCGGCGAGGGCGAGCCCGCCTGGGCCGACCCCCTGCTGGCCAGGGCCATGGAGCTGATGCTGGGCGTCGTGGAGCTGGGCATCGCCCACGGGCTGCTGGCCTGGCGCGAGCCCTGGCTGCTGGGCTGGCGGCAGGGCCTGCCAGGGGCGCAACTTTCGGGCATCCTGGCCATGCTGGACCACGCCCGCCGGCTCACCCCCTCGGAGGCGTCGCTCAAGCACCTGGACCGCAAGCGGGAGGACCTGGCCCGCCACGTGGAACTGCTGGGCAAGGGGCTCTCGGGCTACCTGCTGGCCGAGCGCCTGGCGCTCAGCCTCATGCGGGTGGACCCGGAAGCCGTGCCCGAGCGCGGCCTCAAGGAAGCGCGCTTCACCCTGTTCGGCCCCCCGCCCGGAGCCGGGGGCACGGCGGGCGGATTGTGCGGCGGGGTGCTCTCCGTGCTGGAGGACTGCATCTGCCTCACCCAGGGGCAAACACGGCCCGCAGCTTGACTTCCCGAGGGGTCTGGCCTACTCGCACAGCCTGGAGCAAACAATGAGACACACCATCCTCTTCACCGCCGTCCTGCTGCTCTGCGCCGGCCTGGCCACCGCCCAGGTCACCGTCACCCTGCCCTCGCAGAACCAGGTGACGATCAATTCCCTGCCGCCCATCGGCAGCTGCTTCACGTGCGACTGCAACTCCCAGAACCTGGATTGCAATACCGGCTGCCAGTCCATCACCGAGTTCACCCGCCGCCAGCAGTGCGAGGCCAGCTGCGGCCAGAACCTGGCCACCTGCCTGCAGAACGCCCAGGTGCTGCAGCGCGCGGTGGATGACCAGCGCGCCGCCGCGCTCTCGACCTCGACGAAGACGCAATAAGGCGGGCGAACGGATGCTTTTCAATGAGGCGGCCACCGGACAGGTGGCCGCCTTTTTCATTGGCATGCCTTCGTGGAGAGAGTTGCCCGTTGAGAGTGGGGTGAATAGCTCATGGTTCTTGATGGGGAGCCTGCCTTGCGTCGAGCCAGATACATCAGTATTGCCTCCGACCAACTGCCAGGTGACTACCCCCTAGGATGAGCTAATCCCCGATTTATTGGAGTAATGATGTACATTGTCATACAGGAACCAGTTCCGTTCTACTCTGAGGGGGATGAGGACTTTTTCTTTCACTGGCTACAATCAATTACATCTGTTGAGAGTGTTTCCAGATGCCTACAAGGGCTGGAAATCACCCTGGATGACCCCGTCGACGACGCCAGCCTCAGGGAGTTGATCGGACTGATGGCCCGGTACTCGCTGGACATGAAGTGCCTGAAGCCTCTACGCACCGCACAAAATGAGCACTGGTTCGCAGACCCAATAAAATACTGGCACAAATCAGTGTTCGGCATTTAAAGCAGCGAATACGCATTCATAAAAACAACGTTCGTCAATGCACGGCCTTCTGGCGAATGCCAAGAATAGCTGATACCGCCTTCGAAATCATGATGAGGCACTACACGAGCACTCAAACCATGTAACCCACCAGTGGCATCCCAAGAAGCGACTTGTCACACCATGAGCATCACAAGCATTCCAGACCTACTCCTCATACTCCTCGCAATATGTTTTGTATTGGAACAAATCAGCTGCCTCTTTCCAGGAACATTCGCCTACAAATTCGGAATCACCGTTCATTCGAGCATCATGGCGCCCATATCTCCAGATAGTTGGAGAATACTTGAATGCCACCATGAGAAACTTAGGGTTTCCACACGAGCAGCTATCATCTATATCAGACGTCGCTATCCTCCCATCACATGGGGTTGGATTCCGTTTGTTGCCGTTGTGGCAACAGGTTCTCAAGGCGACACCCTCAGAATCAAAGCCTGCCCTGTCTCCGCCGTGATCTGGCTGTCCATGGGCGTATTTTCACTGTTAAATGGCCTAGTGAACTCCAGCACCGTTGCGGGCATTGCAATTGGGATTCTGGGCAGTCTTTTGGTGATTGGCGGCGGGTTTCCCCTTTACACATGGTTCTCCCAGCCGGTCTTCCGGCTGTTCGATAAACTCGGCAAGCGCTCTCCGCAGTAATTGTACTCACTCAACCAGCGGTCCGGATACCGGCATCCGGCAAATTCGCACACATTGTCCTGCATTCCCGGGAGACCGGAAGGAAGTGCAACGGGTTGAAGGCACACTACGCGCCTCCCAATGGCATCTTCGGAGAATTGCATATTTGCTTCACCTATCTACCTTCCTCGGCGCTGAATCGCTGGCTCGACTGAGACAACCCCTTCCACCTGTGCCTGATGCTTGACTGCCGGTCTTTCATGGATTTCAAGTCAGTATACTCACCCCCGGGGCTAATTTTTCGACTCTTGCCATACCGGGCAGCGCAATAGTGTCAGCTTATTTTCCCCGACATATAACTTGACACCAACCAAATTTAGCTTACAAATCATGATCAAACTGTTCATTCGTAGGCATAAACGTGCAGCACCACCTATCTGATCATCATATTCAAGGACATTATTGCAAAGGCCTGTTTTTTGATGTCTGAATGGGGATCATTGCGTATGGCTAAACCGCAGAAGACTGAAAAGCACCAATTGAGACCTTCAGAACGGAGTAAAGGTCGGAAATCACCTGCTCTCGTCAGCACACGGCCGCCCCTTGTCTTCATTCTTGGTATGCACCGAAGTGGCACATCCCTTTGCTCCTCCATCCTGCACAAAATCGGCATCGACATGGTGGGGGCTGACGACCCTGTCAAATGCGACTCGAACCAGGAAGGGCACTGGGAGCGCTGGGAAATCATGCGTCTACAGGATGATATTCTAGATGCGCTCGGCAGATCTTGGGACAGCACCGACGCCATGCCCTGCACTTGGTGGCGCGACCCCGCACTTCATAACTATAAGCAACGACTGATCGATTACCTCGGTTCGCTGAACACGCAGACCCCCTTTGGCTTCAAAGATCCCCGCGCCTTACGCCTGTTGCCCCTCTGGCTGGAATTATTCAACAAGCTACAGATCCCTTTTAAAATCATCCTGTGCGTTCGAGATCCTTATCAAGTGGCGTCGTCGTTGCAACAACGCAACTCCATACCCGTCGGTACCGGACTTCTGCTCTGGCTGAGGCACTACGGCGAACTGTTTCTCAACGCACACCCCCTGGACTGGCACATAGTCAATTACGACAGTTGGTTCCAGCACCCAGCCGAGACTCTTGAAAACATCCTGGCGTTTCTTGGCATTTCCACGAATTGCTCCTCCTATTCTGTAGGACAGATACTGCGAAGCACGATCATCAGCGACCTGCAGCACAACACCGGGAAGCCTCACAAGCAAACTATTTATAGCTACGTCCACTCTAAATTGCTCCACACAGGCTCATCTGATCCCGAAAAGGAAGCCGCTCGCAACGATCTTTTCCTCTTTTTTTCTCAGTTCCAATTTATCAACGAGTCCATCAGCTTCACTTCCCCAGATGCCGCCCCTCCTCAGCCAGCCACTCCTGTCGATGATTCTGTGCTTGTTTCGTCTTTCACCGTGCATAATGATTCCATTTCGCCTGGGCAGACTCCAAGAACCTCAGCAGACTCTTCCAGCAGTCCGTATGAACGCGCCCATTCCGAGCACCTAGAAGGCGACATCAGCAGACTTACTTCGGCGCTCCTCAATAAAGACACACAATTTTCTCAAGCGCTCTCCGACCTTAACGCCAAAAGAGCTGAATTGGAGACACTCCGCAACGAACTAGCGTCACGGCGCCAGGAGGCGGAGATTCTCTCCCGGAGTCTGAAAGAAAAAGACGAGGAGTTAAACCGCTACCGCTCTCATGCGGAGGAGCTAGCCGGCATCAGTCAGACTGAAATTGAAAAATTGGAGCAGGCACTGGAGGATGCGGAGCAAAGTCGGCAACTCCATCTACTCGACGAGAACGCCCTGAACGATTGCTATGCCCAACTGGAGAAGCTGAATGCCATCTACGACGAGGCTAACCAACAATTGCTCAAGGGACGCAAGGAGCAGGAGGCCGCAGTCGCCAGGGAAACGACACTTCGTCACGATCTAGCCGCCTCAAACCGCCATAATGCGGAAATGTCATCCTGTCTGGCGAACCTCGCCCAGCACCTGACAGGAAATCAACACCCGGCAGCCAGTTCCGGCCAGATCCTTGCGGCCCTCTGCAAGACACTTCAGGCCCGGGAGGCCTTCACCAACCGCCTTTTGGCCCTGGTCCGCTGGCTGGGCATCCAGCACAAGCCCCTGCAACAGGCCATCCGAAACAATTTCAGCCAGATCCGAGGGTTCGACCCTGCGGCCTACGTCACTATCAATCCTGATGTGGCCGAAGCTGGGATCGCTCCTTTCACCCACTACCTTAACTTCGGCAAAACCGAGAACAGAAGGTGCTCCTGGCTGTTTTCCGATGAATACTACAGGGCTCGTCACATGCCGCCAGGCTTGGCTGGCCCCGCGTTCGCCCATTTTCTTGAACACGGCCTCATGCAAGGGGTAAGCCCGCATCCCCTTTTTGCGTCCGATTATTATGTGTCGGCATGCCCTGAGAGTACCACCTGCGGCCTCCCCCCCTACGAGCATTTCCTGGCAGTGGGGGCTGACCAAGGCTTGAGCCCCCATCCTCTTTTCGACGCGGCCTACTACAGGGAGCAGTATACCGAGGTTTGCGCGTCCGGACTTGCCCCTTTCCGTCATTACCTGGAAGTGGGGGAAAACTTGGGCCTGCGCCCGCTGCCCATATTTGACCCGCATTTCTACCGCAGCCAGCACCCCGAACTCAACTCACGGTCTTGCGGAGCCTTGGAGCACTTTGTCACTGAGGGGGTCGACCAGAACGCATTGCCCTGCGCCGAGTTCAATCTTGATTTCTACCTTTCCTGGCGGAGCATGGATATCTCCGAGGGCGTGTCCCCGGTGCGGGATTTCATTGACAACTTCGTGGTCGGAGGGTGCAGGGCGTCCACTCCGGAGACCCTCATGGGGATGATTACCGAGATCAATGGCCGCACCTCCGTAACACGTTCTAGCGAGCCGACAGCCTCCATCGTCATCCCTGTCCACAATCAGATATTCCACACCCTTCTGTGCCTGCTTTCGCTAGCCAGACTGGACGGAAGCTGCGACTTCGAGGTTATCGTCGTTGATGACGCCTCAACTGACCCCACACACCAGCTCCTCGGTATGATCCCGTGGGTGAAGGTTTTGCGCAATGAGGTGAACCAAGGCTTCCTCCGCAGCTGCAACCTGGGCGCGGCAGGAGCCTTGGGCCAGTATGTAGTTCTGCTTAACAACGACACTTATGTATTGCCTGGTTGGCTCAATGAGTTGATCTGCACCTTCCAGAATTTCCCGGACGTTGGCCTCGCAGGCAGCATGCTCCTGTATCCTCACGGCCAACTTCAGGAAGCGGGCGGCATCATCTGGGAAGACGGTTCCGCCTGGAACTATGGCCGCTACGAAGACCCTAGCCGCCCCGAATACAATTACCTGCGCAATGTCGATTACTGTTCCGGGGCGTCACTGGCCATCCCCAAACATCTTTGGGTCAGCCTCGGCGGCTTCGACGAACACTTCGCCCCCGCCTATGGAGAAGATTCCGACCTTGCCTTCCGTGTTCGCCAGAAGGGTCGCCGGGTGGTGTATCAACCTCTTTCGAAACTTGTGCACTTCGAGGGGATCAGTTGCGGTAAATCGGTCAACTGCGGCGTTAAGAGCTACCAACAGGCGAATGCACTCAAGCTCAAGACGCGTTGGCGCTCTGAGATAGCTCCGCTGGGCAGGTCCGGCGTCATGCCGCAGATTACCAAGGACCGTTGCGTGCTTGGCCGCGTGCTGGTCATTGATGCGTGCACCCCCCAGCCAGACCAGGATGCCGGCTCATTAACCGCATTCGGCCTGATGCGTCTGTTGCAGCATTTCGGCTACAAAGTCACCTTCATCCCCGAAGACAACTTCGCCTATATTCCGCGATACACTGACGATCTGCGGCGTCTTGGCATCGAGGTGATACATGGCCCTCACCACCGTACTGTGCAGGGATTCCTGGAGCATGAGGGGGACATTTTCGACCTTGTCGTTGTGTTCCGCATGACCGTAGCTGCACGCTGCATGGACACCTTGCGTACGCACGCACCATCCGCCAAGCTGGTGTTCTTCACTTCCGACCTGCACCATATCCGTGAAATCCGTGAAGCCGAATTGCGTGCCGACGACGCGCTCATGCTGTCTGCGCTGGAAACCAAAGTCCGGGAAATGGCTGTAATCGGCGCAGCCGACTGCACCATTGTACACAGCCAGTACGAGTTGGAATACTTGGAGAAAGAAGCACCAAACGCACTGGTCAAGCTTTATGGATGGTGCATCCCAGTACCCGGCAGCCTGGCCCCCTTCGAATCAACACGGGATATCGTACACCTTGGCGGCTACCGTCATCCGCCCAACGTGGATTCCGCCCTGTACTTCCTGCAGCAAATATTCCCGCTCGTGAAGCAACACCTCCCCGACGTCAAGCTCTACATCGTTGGCAGCGAGCCTCCAGCGGATTTGCTCGCCCAGGCCCGCGAGGATGTCATCGTCACCGGCTTCGTGGAAGACCTCACGCCTTACTTTACCTCCGCCAGGCTCAGTGTCGCCCCTTTGCGCTACGGAGCCGGTATCAAAGGCAAGGTTGCCACCAGCCTCAGCTTTGGCCGCCCCTGCGTCGGCACGTCGGTGGCGACGGAAGGCATGGGACTCGTGGACCAGGAGCATGTGCTGGTCGCGGAACAACCTCAGGATTTCGCCGACGCCGTCGTGCGTCTCTATACCGATGCCGCGCTTTGGGAGCGTCTTTCCCAGGCTGGATTGCGTTTTGTGATGGACAACTACTCAACAAAGGCAGCAATGCGACAGGTGGAAGACATTCTGCGCGCAGTAGGCTGCCAGCTTAACAGGCAATAGCAACCGACATGAAAGAATGCAGCAAATCCATAGCCAGAAGGCTCCAAGATTCATTATTCGTGCGACGCTATTTTGTCGGCCATGGCCTCGACCTGGGGGGAAAACCTGACCCGCTGGCGCTCTATGCGGAATTGTTCCCGCTCATGCGCTCAGTAAAAACCTGGGACAAGGAAGAAGGTGACGCCGAACTGCTTGAAACCGTCCAGGACGAAAGCGTGGACTTCGTTCACTCCAGCCATTGCCTAGAGCACCTGGCCGAACCGCGCAGAGGTCTCGCGCACTGGATGCGCGTGCTCAGGCCCGGCGGCTTCCTGATCGTCACAGTGCCCGACGAGGATCTCTACGAGCAAGGTCATTTTCCTTCCACCTTCAACAAAGACCACAAGTGGACCTTCACCATCCACAAGTGCGCTTCGTGGTCGACTCGCTCAATAAATGTGACGGAGTTGCTCGCAGGACTCGGACAGCAGGCCGAAATCGAACGCATCATGCTGCTGAACGCAGGCTACAGATATCATTTACCGCGATACGATCAGACTCTCACGCCCGTGGCCGAATGCGGCATAGAATTCATCGTGAGAAAACGCCCCCTGTCTGAACAAGAATCCGGTGGGCGTCGGCCACCTCAAGACGCTGTCATGGGGAATGAGGAAACCGTTCACTTCAACCAGTACCGTAATGACCTCGAGACATTAAAGGCGGCCAACAGTGATACCCCGCCTTTCACGGACAATAGGGACATAAGCCGTGCATGATCACCTCCGTAACGACAGAACCGGGGGAGAACAAAGTATGAAATTTTATCGATCACGTGCTCCATTGCGCCTCGGACTTGGCGGCGGTGGTACGGACATCCCGGAGTATTCCTCGCTGCATGGAGGCGCAATACTCAACGCGACCATCAACCGGTACGCCCACGCAACGATCGAACCCTGTGACAAGGGCGCCATCTCCTTCTGCTCCATGGATCGCTGCATCTCCAGCACATTCGATTGCGCCCCGCAACTTGCCGTGACTCCCGAGCATAAGCTGGCCATCGGCGTATACAACCGCATCGTCAGGGACTACGCGCATGCTCCGCTCTCCTTCAAGCTGACCACCGCGGTTGACGCGCCGCCAGGCTCCGGCCTCGGCTCTTCTTCCACATTGGTTGTGGCAATAATCGGTGCCTTCTGCGAATGGCTGCAGATCCCCCTCGGAGAATACGAAATCGCCCAACTCGCCTTCGACATCGAGCGCATTGACCTGGGCCTCTCCGGCGGCAAGCAGGACCAGTTCGCCGCCACGTTCGGGGGGTTCAATTTCATGGAGTTCGAGACCAACGGAAACGTGCTGGTCAACCCGCTGCGCGTCAAACAGGATACTCTGCGAGAACTGGAACACAACCTATTGCTAGTAGGCACCGGAGTCAGTCGGGAATCGGCGCAGATCATCGACACCCAGAAGGGGATCATGGCCGAGGGCGACGAACAGAAACTCTCCGCTCTTCACGAGGTAAAACGCGCTGCATACGACATGAAGCGCGCCGTCTTGACGGGAGATCTGGACACGCTGGGGCGTATCCTACGCATGAGTTGGGAAAGTAAAAAGCGAACGTCAGACAGGATCAGCAACCCCTGGCTGGATTCGATAATTTCCACCTCGCTGGATGCCGGAGCCTTGGGCGCCAAGATATCCGGAGCTGGAGGCGGGGGATATATGATGCTTTACTGCCCGGGGGTGGCGCGGTACGACGTTGTCAAGTCGCTCCAGGCATTCGATGTCACGTGCCTGAACGTTCAATTCGTCGAACACGGCCTTGTGACTTGGGCGTAAGAGTCGCGCGCCTGCATATCCTGATTTCAAGCATTACCATTTGCCACCATATTCAACCAAAACTTGTGCCCGCAGGACATTTCAATGAAAATCTCATTAATTCTGGCTACTAGGGAAGGGAAAGGCGTTGGCAGCGCAAACGGGCTTGTTCCGTTGGGCATAGGATTTATTGCCGCCAGCATCAAAACGAGTTGTCCCGGCGTGGAGGTTCTCCTCCACGAGAGCATAGAGGAGTTGCTCGAAGCCAAGCCGGATATCGCCGGCATCAGTGCTGTTACTGAAAACTACCATCTGGCCATCGACTTTGCAAAAACCATCAAAGACAAGCTTAACATCCCCATCATCCTGGGCGGTGTCCATATATCGCTGCAGCCTCTATCGTTGCATGAGGCGTTTGACATCGCTGTTATCGGCGAGGGCGAACAAACCATTGTCGAACTGCTCAAGTCATACAAAGCATTCAACGGCTTCAACTTCAAAGCTCTTCGCGACATTGACGGGCTGTTCTTCTTTCAGGGCGGAAAACCCGTACAGACCCGGCGAAGGGAGCTCATCAAGAATCTTGACTCATTACCCGTCCCTGACTACAAGAATCTGCCATTCTACAGCAACACGGGATGCACGCATATCTTCTCGGCCCGCGGTTGCCCCTATAAATGTTCCTTCTGCGCCTCCTCTCGCTTTTTCAATAATTACAGGACAAATTCAATTGAAAGAGTCGCGACACAGATTGAGGAGTTCATATCGGACAATGTCAAGCACATCGTTTTTTTTGACGACTTGTTCATTGCCGAAAAAAAACGTGTCGCCCAATTGATCGAATTGTTGAAAGAAAGGGATCTCCTCGGCAAATGTACTTATTCGTGCCAAGCCAGGACCAATCTCATAACTGATGGAGTCTGCGAATTGCTCGTTGAACTGGGCGTCAAGGACTGCGGCCTTGGTGTCGAATCTTTCAATGATAAAATCCTCACCTACTTCAACAAGAAACCTGTTACTGCGGCCATAAATCAGAGGGCTCTCGATATCCTGCACAAGCACGGGATCATGGCCAATGCGGGTTTCATCTTCGGCACCCCCATCGAGACCAGGG
Source organism: Fundidesulfovibrio soli (assembly GCF_022808695.1). Lineage (NCBI taxonomy): Bacteria > Pseudomonadati > Thermodesulfobacteriota > Desulfovibrionia > Desulfovibrionales > Desulfovibrionaceae > Fundidesulfovibrio > Fundidesulfovibrio soli. Next base: position 30,226 of record NZ_JAKZKW010000005.1, on the reverse strand, counting down.
AAGACATTCTGCTGACGCTGGACAAGGTTTTAGAAAATGTTGAAGCAGGCAAGCTCCATGACATAGCCTGGGGCGCCCTCAGGCCTTACCCTGGCACGGCAGTCTGGGATCAGGCCAAAACCATGGGTCTAGTATCAGACGACATGGACTGGTCTCGCTTTGACGCCTCTCGCATGGGGCACGAACTGTACATGGGGACAAACGTGAGCGTGCAGGAACTGCACACCCTTGTGGATGAATACCGCGACAAAATCACGGCGATCAAGATCCGAAACAATGCACTCCAGTACCTTTCAGGGAACATGCTTCTCAAGAACCCTCCTCCTTTTCAGGCTCTTGTGCCAATAAAGGACGCCTGGATTGAAGATGGCGCAAGGGTCATGCTCTCCGACTTTTCTGAAATCGCCTCATTCTCACCGGGGCAATGTTGTCTCAAATTCACCATCGCCTCTACTTCGCTGCTTGAAATCTCAGGCAACCTTCCGGCACAATTGAATATTTATATTGACGGCAAGCTACATGACACTCTGCACATTCGTGACAGACAGCCAATTTCATTAACAATTGCCACACCTGAACGCCGGACATACACTCTGCGTTTCGAATGCGACAAGTCATGCATTCCATCAGAACTTGGCGACTGGCTTGATTCACGTTCCCTATCTGTGATGCTTTACGGGTTTGAGCGTCACCCCTTGAACGAGGACCAGAGCATTATGTCGTGCGACGAAAATCTGGAGACATCAATATCTAGAGTCGCAAGCATCCAGAGACTCGAAAAGCCCCTGATCCAGGTGTCTCTTCCCAAATGCGGGACGCACATGATCAGCAATATCCTCCGCCACTTTGCCAACATGCACAAGACACCTTACGATTACACGGAAACCTACAGCAGGGAAATGCTTCGCGACAACCCCGAGGTTCTAGCCACACACAAAAAGATCGAAGAACGGGGCGGACATACTGACGGATTCACGTTTGCGCATTTGTGGTGGTCACCGCAGGCATTGTGGCTTGTACGCAATTCCAACATCTTTCTGCTGCTACGACATCCGAAAAGATATGCCGCGTCACTTATTACGATGCTCTCGTCACCAACTTGGGCCAACATCATCCCCTGGGCGCAAATTGCGCGCACCCACCAATTGGGACACGATGATCTTTTCAACCTCGTGTTGTACGGCAACGAGGACAACCTTTACTTTCCATCGCTACGTGAAAGCTACATCAACTACTGTATAAAATGGCTTCCCCGCGCACAATTCGTGCTCGACTTCGATCACTTCCGTAGCATGGTACGCGCTCTGGACACGCCTGCCGGGGACGAATTCATGTTGGACTTCTTGCATAAATGCGGCATCGCGTACGCTGAAGACTGGAAGGAGCGTGTCCGAGCCGGACTGTCTGCCAGTTGCAGCAAGACCGCGTCTTCGAATACAACTTCCCTGACCCCGCTCCAGCAGGAGCTGATCGACATCCAGTGCGCCGACATTTACAAGTACGTTGGCTATACAAGCATCATATAGACTCCAGCAAAGCAGCCAACAACCGTCACGCTAAACAGGCGAGCGCAATACAGTTTCGGTCGCCCCCCGACATGCCAGGCACTCTGATTTTCGCCTCGCACGGCAAGGCCCAGACATTCTTGATGCACAACGCAAAGCCGGAATTCCGCATTCCACCGCAGGTTAACAATAGGCAGCCACTCAGAATGTTTGGGTCATGAACCATGCCGAAAAACATGCCAGAGATACGAGGGATGGAATTTGTAAACTGGGCACGGCCAACCTGAGAATGCGGGAGATTGACAACCAAATCGTTCTTATTTATTTGACTTAAATAAATGGATGATATCCATTCGTACGCAGCATGGCTGCGATTCGCGACGAGTTCGGAGTAAACCCAAACAGGAATTCGGGCAAACAGGCTTGCAACCTACCTTGCCTCGCCTTATTCAGGCGCTGACGCTATCGGCTCACGACATACAATAGCGGCGCGCCTCACTCACCGCAGGAGAGTATCATGGACGAGTATTTTCCCCTGTCCGCAACTCCCGAATTTCCCATCCGGCGCGGCCGCTGCGTCCAGGAGGGATACCTGCGCGGCGTCGGGCTCGAATTCAAGAATTTGCGCGAACAGATTGCCGCCGATCCCGACTATCAGGAAGCTTTCCAATACGCCTCAGGCCGTTCGATCCTTATGCTCGACCGGATAATGAACCTGTTTCTCCTGATCAAATACTTCTTACCGAGAATTCCGGTGGGGCATATCATCGAATACGGCTCCTACCGTGGCGGATCAGCATTTTTCATGGCTGCCCTGGCGCGGAAGTTTCTCCCCCAAACGCATGTTTTCGCGCTGGACACCTTCAGCGGCATGCCAGCCACCGACCCCGCCATCGACGCACACCATGCCGGCGACTTCGCCAACACCAATGCAGACGAAGTCCGGTCTGCCGCGACCGCGTTCGGCCTAACCAACCTCCACGTGGTGCCCGGACTCTTCCAGGATACTGCCACGCAGGTGTTGCAGCAGGCGGGAGCGATTTCTCTGGCTCACATCGACTGCGACATCTACCACGCGGTCAAATACTCCTACGAGGCCAGCAGGGCCTACATGGTGAATGGTGGTTATTTGGTGTTTGACGACGCCACTGCATCCTCCTGCATCGGAGCCACCGAGGCCGTTGAGGATTTCGTCATCCGTCGCGACGGCCTGTGCTCCGAACAGATATACCCGCACTTTGTATTCCGGAACTTCATCGGATGACAGAGCAGCCAGGCACCGCGCCCGCCTGGCATCATTCTTTCGGAAATTCCCCGACCCGGCCGAACAATCCTTGCGCAAGCCGGTACGTCTCAGGAACACCGATATCAATAAAAAAATTGTCAGAGCTTTCCAGAAAGGCCATCGGACGCAACGAGTCCGCATGAGCCTCCAGAAAATCTGCCTCGAAAGAGAATGTCTGCGGCAGGGAGAAGCCTCCAAACACGTCCCTGGGGAGGATGTAGCAGCCTCCGTTCACAAAACCGGGTTCGTTGCCGCCACCAGCAGCAAATCCGACCACCCGCCCATTATTGATGCGACACATGCCGTAGCGCTTGGCGTCTGACAAACTCCTAAGCGCCATGGAGACGCCCGCACCGCTGGCGTCGAGCCATTGGCGCTCCATGCCTGCATAGTCCACGTCAAAGTATGTATCCCCATTGAATGCGAAGGCCGCTGCCCCTTCCACCTGCGAAAGCGCCTGCCGGAGGCCCCCGCCGGTCCCCAGGGGGGATATCTCCACGGAATAGTCTATACGCAGCCCAGCGAATTCGGATTTGAAGTGTTCCATGACCGTTTCCCGAAGATAGGAAACCGCCAGAATCACCCGCCTGAATCCTTTTTTCGCCAAGTGTGCGAGCTGATATTCTAAAAACGGCCTCCCGTTTATCGGGGCCATCACCTTGGGCAAGTCGGCAACTTCGCTACGCAATCTGGTTCCAAGGCCACCCGCCAAAATCACAGCTTCATCGAGTTGCATAATGACTTCCACTTGGGATGCAAGAACGTGACGAGACAACGATATCCTCCACAGTACGCGCTTAAAACACAAGCAGATACATCATACTGCCAACTGAGCCACCTCCAACAGAGCTTGCATTGCAACGCAACCCTGTCGATGCAGCGTCGGGAGCGCGAAGGTGACTTTGAAGTGCCGCCCCCCCCAACCCTCTGCAGGACAGGCGATACTACAAACTGAGGCGCTGACACGAGATAGATACGCTTTCGAAAGGCGGAGTCACGCCACTCTCCGCTTTGGCTGGCATCGGCCGGACGCATCATCAAGGCTGTCCTTGCCCTGGCATATCCATCTGCCCCCAAGCCACACCGGGCGAGGATCAAGGACCTGGATGAGGAGACGCACACCGGGGGAGCCTCCTGGGCGTCAACCTTGGCGAGGCACTATTTCCAAAAAATGAGCAACGACTTAAAAAATGTCTTGACCAAATTGATGTACGCCCGCGGGAACGTATTCATATCCGCGTTCCTATTGTACGCACAACGATTGACATACGTCATGTTGTCGTTGACCAGCCCATACAGAGACGAAACGCCGTGCTCGATATGCTCATCTTTTGCCACACCCTTCGAATCAGTAGGCGGCGCATTGAAAACAACGTCAATTCTGTCTTTCTCTGGTTTCTTATCCATGAACACTGCTCCTTGAAGGCATGCCCAAAGCGCACTGCACCACAGACACCGCTCTACGGTGTTGAGCGAACAGGGACAACCGTGCCGCGAATTCCGGCTTCAACCAGCCTGAAATTGTCACCCCGTCACGCCTAAAAATAGCGCATACTTGTCTTCTTGAACTCTTTCCTGCTCTTGAGCACGTCGTACTCCTCCAGCCCGCTGAGCCGGGCCAGTTCGGCCACGGTCTGCGCGCACTCCTCCGGGGTCTTGGCGTGCACCATCGTGTACAGGTTGTACGGCCAGTCCATGCAGTTCACGCGGTGGTAGCAGTGCGAAATTTCGGGCCGCGCGGCCATGAACGCCCCCATGCGGGGCATGTCCTCGTCGTCCACGTACCAGGCCACCATGGCGTTGGAGCCGTACCCGGCCTTCTGGTGGCGCAGGGTGGCCCCGAAGCGTCTGATCTCGCCGCGCTGCTTCATGCCGCGCACCAGCTCCAGCACCTCCTCCTGGCTCACCCCCGCCTGCCTCGCCACCTCGGCGAAGGGATCGGGCACATCGGGCAGGTCGCCCTGCACCAGCGACAGGATGCGCCGCTGCGTTTCCGTGAACTGCTTGGCTCCGCTCATTTCGTCTCCTTTCTACCCTACGTATAACGACTTTATCTCTAGCGGCAACCTGTGCTACTGGCAATCCCGGCGGGGCGATAGCGACACCCCCGCTTCAAGTCTCCCGCCAATATTTCAGGAGCCTCCCATGAAGATCGCCATCATCGGTGCCGGCAGCTGGGGCACGACCCTGGCCGACCTGCTGGCCAAAAAAGGTATCGAGACCACCCTCTGGGTGCGCGAAATGGAGCTGCTGGCCTCCATCAGGGCCACTGGCGAGAACACCTGGTACATGCCCGGCGTGAAGCTCGCCCCCAACCTTCAGGTCACCATGGACCTGCCCAAGCTCTGCGCCGAGCACACCCTGTACCTCATGGCCGTGCCCAGCCAGTTCCTGCGCGCCGTGCTTGGCGAGATGCGCGAGCTGCTGCCCAAGAACCCGGCCATCATCTGCGCCAGCAAGGGCATCGAGCTGGACTCGGGCAAGACCATGTCCGAAGTCTGCGAGGAAGCCCTGGTGGGCAAGAAGCACCGCTTCGCCGTGCTCTCCGGCCCCAGCTTCGCCTACGAGGTCATCCGGCGCATGCCCACCGCCATCAGCCTGGGCTGCAAGGACAAGGACCTGGCCAAGCAGGTGCAGGAGCTCTTCGCCACCGAATACTTCCGCGTCTACACCAACCCCGACGTGCGCGGGGTGGAGCTGGGCGGCGCGGTGAAGAACATCATCGCCATAGCAGCCGGCGTGGCCGACGAACTGGGCTTCGGCTCCAACGCCCGCGCCGCGCTCATCACCCGCGGCCTGGCCGAGATAACCCGCCTGGGCGTGAAGATGGGCGCCGACCCCAAGACGTTCATGGGCCTCTCCGGCCTGGGCGACCTGGTGCTGACCTGCACGGGCGACCTCTCCCGCAACAGGCAGGTGGGCAAGCGCCTGGCCCAGGGCCAGAAGCTCATGGACATCCTGGGCGAGATGAAGATGGTGGCCGAAGGCGTGAAGACCACCCAGGCCGTGCACGCCCTGGCCAAGAAGTTCAAGGTGGAGCTGCCCATCACCGAGCAGGTCAACGCCATCCTCTACGAGGGCAAGGACCCCGCCCAGGCCGTGCGCGACCTGATGACCCGCACCCTGCGCGGCGAGTAAGATGAAGAGCGGGGCGCCGCCCCGCACCCCGCCAGGGGGATGATCCCCCTGGACCCCGCAATCAAAAACCGGGAAGGCTCCGCCTTCCCGGTTTTCTTTATTAGCGCCCACGAGCGCGAAGCTACTGGGGGTGCAGGGGGATCATCCCCCTGCCCGAGAGCCTGGGCGGCAGGGTTTGGGGAGGCAGCGCCTCCCCAAGAATAGCCACGCAACTAAACCCAAGCCCACCGAAGACACCGCACCTGCTTGCGGTGTTTCAAGCGTGGTGGACCGCGCCTGGTCCGCCCCTGGCCTCCGCGCCGACGAAGCGGCGATATTCTTCAAATACAGCGGCGTTTCGGCGGCGCGGAGGCCAAGGCCGGACCAGGCAACAGGCGCTTCAGCCCGCCGACCCCACCCAGGCGACCCAGACCTGCCTGCTGCGCGGGCCGTCGAACTCGCAGAAATAGACCCCCTGCCAGGTGCCCAGCATGATGCGCCCGCCCGAAACGATGAGCGTCAAGCCGCAGCCCATGCAGCTGGACTTCAGGTGCGCGTCCGAGTTGCCCTCGGCGTGGCGGTAGTCGCCCCGCTCGGGAACAAGGCTGGCGAGCGTGACGAGCATGTCGCGCACCACGTCCGGGTCGGCGTTCTCGTTGATGGTCAGGCCGGCGGTGGTGTGGGGGCAGTGCACCTGCAGCAGGCCGTCGCGCCAGTCGTTTGCGCGCACCAGCTCCTGGAGGTGGGCGGTGATGTCCTGCATCTGCTCGCGGCGGGCAGTGGAGAGTGAGAGCTTGTGCATGGCGGTGCCTCCTTGAGCGGCGTGCTGCGACCAATCATCGATTCGGCCTAATCAAAAACCCTGGTGGCACGGCGCAAGAAAAAGTCAAGGCCGACGCGTATTGGGCATACGCGAGGGTTTGACTTTTTTGAAGCAACGCAGCCAGCAAGGATTTTGATTAGACCGCTAGCGGCCCGAGGCGCACTTCCTGGCCAGGTCCGCCAGGATCTCCCTGGCCATGAACTCGGTCTGGGGCTTGGGGAACTGGCCGCTGGCCCCCACGGATTCGCCCTTGTGCTGCGTCTCCTCGGTGATGAGCGAGGAGAACAGGTACACCGGAATCTTCGCGAGGGCCGGGTCGTCCTTGATGGAGCGGCACAGGGTGTAGCCGTCCATCACCGGCATTTCCACGTCAGAGACCACAACCGTGACCAGGTCGGTCACGGGGACGCCCTGCCCGGCGGCCTGGGAGGCCTTTTCCCGCAGGACGTCCAGCGCGGCCTTGCCGCTGTCGGCCGACTCCACGGTGAAGGCATTGTCCTGCTCCAGGGCGCGCTTGACCATGCGGCGCACCAGGGCCTGGTCGTCCACGTGCAGCACGCTGACGCAGCGGTCCGAGGTCACGCCCGTGGCGATGCCGAAGAAATCCTTGCCGGACTGCGGGTTGAGCTCGATGACGATCTTCTCCATGTCCAGGATGAAGACGATGTGGCCCTCCAGGTTCACGATGCCCGTGAAGGCGTCGCGGGAGTACTCGTTGATATGCTTGTCGGGCTGCTCCACGTCCTTCCAGCTCACGCGGTAGATGCGCGTGATGCCGGTGACCAGGAAGGCCGTCATGACCTGGTTGAACTCGGTGATGATCAGCTTCTGGGTGTCGCAGGGGGCCTGCTCCTGCTCCAGGTAGCGGGCCAGCTCCACCACGGGGATGACCTTGTCGCGGTCCTTGAAGTGGAAGGCCCCCCACACGGAGGGGTGCGCGGTGGTGGGCGGGCGCATGACCTGGTCCGGGATGCGCGTGATCTTGATCACCTTGGCCACGTTGATGCCGTAATACTCCCGCCGCACCGTGTCTCCGGCCTGGCGGTCGATGTAGAAGCTCATGATCTCGACTTCGTTGGTGCCTACTTCCGTGAGCGCCAGTTGCTGGCCGTTGCTCATACGCATCCTCGGTGGGGACGAAAAAACAGGGTTCGTCTTGCGGGGCCGACCGGACAAGAGCGCCTGGCCCGCGACGCAACACTACCGCAGCGCGGGCCCGGAAGAAAGGCCGTATTCGCCCCCGGATCAGGCCCCGCTGGTGCGGCAGCCGTGGGTGAAGGCGGGGTCGTAGAGCTTGGAGCGCGTCCCGGCCCCGGCCCCGGGCAGCACCAGGAAGAGCGTCTGGCGGGTCAGGCCGCGCTCGCGCACCAGCTCCGGGAAATCCCGCACCGTGGAGAGGTGCAGCTCCTGCTCGGGCCAGCCCACGCGGTGGGCCACGGCCACCGTGGTATCGGGGGCGTGGCCTCCGGCCAGCAGCTCCTCGCGCACGGCCTCGGGCTCGGCCGAGGCCAGGTACACGGCCAGGGCGCTGCCGTGGCGGGCCAGCTCGCGCAGGGCCTCGGCCTCGGGCACGGGTGTGCGCCCGGTTATGCGCGTAAGGATGAGCGTCTGGGTGATCTCGGGGGCCGTGGCCGGAATTCTGAACGCGGCGGAGGCGGCGGAGGCGGCCGTGACGCCCGGGACCACCTCGTAGTCCACGCCCTCGGCTTCCAGCAGCCGGGCCTGCTCGGCCACGGTGCCGTAGAGGGCCGGGTCACCGGCCTGGAGGCGCACCGCCCGGCCGCCGGCGCGCACGGTCTCCATGATGGCGGCGTGGGTCTCCTCAAGGGTCATGCCTGCGCTGTCCAGGATGCGCGCGCCCGGCCTGGCCATGTCCACCACGGCCTTGGGCGTGAGCGAGCCGGGATAGATGAGCGTGTCGGCCTGGGCGATAAGCCGGGCGGCCTTGAGGGTGAGCAGCTCCGGGTCGCCCGGGCCCGCGCCCACGAAGTGCACGCGCGCGCTCACCCTTTGCTCCCTTCGGGGGGCGCCTTCGCGGCCATCTTGCCGAAGGTCCAGGTCAGGGCCACGGCGTAAAGCGCGGAGCCGACGCCCAGCAAGGTGTTGTAATAGGGCGGCGCGGCCAGGGCCAGGCGGATGCCCAGGGTGGCCAGGGCGTAACCCGAGTTGCGGAACACGGCCATGTAGCCCGGGATGAATCGCTGGGAGAGCAGCACCAGCAGGATGTCCGCGAAGACGAGCACGGTGTAGAAGGTGTCGAAGAAGTCGAAGGTGTGGTGCTGGGTCAGGCCCTGCCAGAGCGCCCTCGCCCCGAGCACCGTGAAGATGCCCAGCAGCACCAGGGCCACCATCTTCTTGGAGGCGATGAAGGCGTAGCGGGCGTAGCCCGAGCGCGAAAGCTTGAGGTTGGGCTGGGGCAGCATCCCGTACACGCCCAGCAGCCCGAAGATCACCAGCGCGCCCACCCCGTCGGAGACGATGTGCATGAGCGGAGCCCAGTCCGTGGTCAAATGCAGCGGCTCGGGCAGGTTGATGAGCTCCTTGAAGGAGTTGCGCAACAGGATCAGGGAGAGGATCTCGAACTGCTTGCCCATGGCCTTGGAGAAGGAGCACGGCAGGATGAAGATCAGGCCCAGCACCTCCAGGATGAGCACCAGGGTGAAGGCCACGTTCACCGCGGCGAAGTGGTGGTCGGGCACGAAACCCGTCATGGAAGGCGGCAGCAGACCCAGGCGCTTGAGCTCTATGCCCGCCAGCGAGGCCAGGAAGATGATCACCAGCGCGCCCGAGATGGTGCGCTCCGTGCGGTGGTCGTTCCAGAACTGCGAGATGGGCTCGAAGATGTCTGTGGTTATTTCATAGGGGGATTTCATGGCAGCCTTCCCGCGGCACTGTGCGCCGCGGCCTGTCGGATGTGCGGCGGGCCTGCCGCCACTTGAGCGAGAATTTCTAGGGCAAACGCGCCGGTTTGTCAGCAGCGGCGATGAACACCGGGTTCCGGGCCGCCAGGCGCAGGTCCCCGGCCAGGGGCTCGGCCTCGTCCGCGCGCACCTGGAGCACCTCGAAGGCCCAGCCCAGGCGCTTGAACAGCTCCAGGGCCGCCCCCAGCGAGGAGAGCAGCACCGTGTTGAGCACCAGCCGCCCGCCCGGAGCCATACGCTCGCAGCAGGCTTCCAAGGCCTGTGTCCCGCCGGAGAGGGAGCCGCCCATGAAGATGCGCGTGGGCTCGGGCAGGGCCGCGAGAGCCTCGGGGGCCGCGCCCTCGGCCACGTCCACCTGCCAGGCCCCGCAGCGGGCCGCGTTGCGCCGGATCATGACGCAGCGGGCCGGGGAGCGCTCCACCGCGAACACGCGCCCGCGCGGCAAGAGCGCGCTGGCCTCGATGCCCACGGCGCCGCTGCCCGCGCCCACGTCCCAGAGCAGGCTCTCGGGCTCCAGGCGCAGGGCCGCGATGGAGCAGGCCCGGGCCGGGCCCTTGGTCATCAGGCCCCCCTCGGTCTCGTAGAAGGCGTCCGGCCTGCCGAGCTGAGGCCGGGGCGCGCCCGGGGGCATCTCCAGGAGCAGCAGGTTCAGCGGGGAGAAGCGCAGGGCCGCCGCGCCGGGCAGGTCCAGGGTGTGGAGCTTTTCGCCGGGCAGGCCCATGTCCTCCAGGATGCGGGCGCGGGTCTGCGGGGGCAGGCCCCTGGCCAGGAGCATGGCGCAGAGGGCGTCAGGAGAGTTGGCCGCGTCCGTGTACACGGCCGCGCGGCCGGAAAAGGCCAGCGCGCAAAACAGCGGGCCGGGGTCGACGCGCCCGTGCAGGGAGACGGCGGGAAGGTCATGCCAGGGCAGGCCCAGGCGGGCGGCCGCGGCCTGCACCGCCGTGACACCGGGGGTGAAGCGCAGGGCCCCTGGCCCGAAGCGCTCCAGCAGGCGCGCGCCGATGCCGAAGTACAGGGGGTCGCCGTCGGCCAGCACGGCCACGCGCAGCCCGTCGGCCCGGGCCTGGGCCACACGCTCCAGGGCCTGGTCCAGCGGGCCGCTCAAGGGTATGGCCGTTTTGCCCAGGTGTTCGAATGCCGCCAGCTGGCGCCCGCCCCCGGTCAGCACGTCACAGCGCGCAGCCGCCTCCAGCGTGCGGGGGCAGGGCTCGCCGCCTATGCCCAGGCCCAGGACCTCGATGGCCGGGAGGCCACCCTCTGATTGCGTCGGCACGTTTCCCTCCGGGCGCGGCTTTACTTGGGCCGCGCCCCTGGCTTAGTGAACACCCACACGCGGCCCGCGCCGCCATACGAAACAAAAGGAAAAGCCATGATCAAGCACATCGTCATGTGGACCCTCAAGGACGAAGCCGGCGGCAAGACCAAGGCCGAAAACCTGGCCACCATGAAGTCCCTGCTGGAGGCCCTGCCCGGCAAGGTGCCCGGCGTCATCGACCTGGAGGTGGCCACCGCATCGCTGTTCGAGTCCGTGCCGCCCACGGACATCGTCCTCTACACCACCTTCCCCGACAAGCAGACCCTGAAGGCCTACGCCGTGCACCCCGAGCACATGAAGGTGGTGGAGTTCATCAAGTCCGTGGTGGCCGAGCGCCGCGTGATCGACTACGAAATCTAGCCTTTCCGCCCGCAACGCGCCAGCCCGCGCCCGTGCCCGCGCTCGTGAAGGCCATCCCGGCCCTCGCGGGCGCGTTATTTTTCCGCCCCGGCCTCGGCCAGCACCCCCGTTTCGAACCCGAAACAGCAGATGGATATCTTCAGGTCCGGGCCGCCGAAGCCCCTGGCCGCGGCCAAGGCGGCCTGGGCGGTCAAGCGCGCGAACTCCCGGCGCAGCGGCCCCTCAGGCACCAGCTCCAGGGCGTGGCGGGCCGTGTTGGCCCGGGCCACGGCCTCGCGGATATCCGCCGTGCAGCCCGCATCCCCGGCCAGGCGGGACAGCAGGGCGAAGTCCGTGGGCTCGGCGTGGGCGTGGGTGTACTCCAGGCCCTGGGCCATCTTGGCCAGCTTGCCGAAATAGCAGCCCCAAACCACGGCCGTGAAGCCCAGCGCGGCGGCCTGGCGCAGGGCGTGGGCGAAGAAGTCGGCCGCCTGCACGAAGGCCCGCTCGGGCAGGTCCGGCCGACGGGCCATGAGCAGGCGTTCGCTGCGCCTGCCCGTGGAGAAGGCGGCTGCCTGCAGTCCCGCGGCCCTGGCCACGCGGAGGACCGAGTCGATGGTGGCCTGCCAGGCCGCGTGGCTGAAGGGCTTCACCACGCCCGCCGTGCCCAGGATGGAGATGCCGCCCACGATGCCCAGCCTGGGGTTGAGGGTGTGGCGGGCGATGGCCTCCCCGTCCTCCACCTCGATGAGCAGTTCGGCCCCTCCTGCATAACCGGCCTGATCCAGGGCCTCCTGCGCGGCCATAAGTATCTGCGCCCTGGGCGCGGGGTTGATGGCGGCCTGGCCCGGTGGCACGGGTAGACCGGGCAGGGTGACGCGGCCCACGCCGCGCCCGCCGTCCAGTTCGATGCACGGTCCGATATCCTGCAGGGGCCGCAGCCGGGCCACGCAGGCGATCGTGGCCCCGTGGGTGGCGTCGGGGTCGTCCCCCCCGTCCTTGACCACCCAGGCCCGGGCCGTGTCCCCATCCCGCTCCGCGCCCGCCACGGGCACGGCCAGGCGGCCCTCTGGAGCCCCCGGCGGCAGGGGGATGTCCGCCACGCCGGGGGCGCCCCCCGTGAGCAGCAGGTTCAATGCCGCCTTGGTTGCGGCCGCGGCTGCGGAGCCCGTGGTGAAGCCCTGACGCAGGGGGCGCTCGCAACGCTGCCTGGCGCTCATGCCCGGTCCTTGAGGCGGGCGGTGAGCATGGCCGCCGCGAAGGCCGGGGCCAGCTCCGGGTTGGAGGCGAAATGCAGGTGCACGTAGCTGCCCAGGGTGTTGCCGGAGACGAAGCCCTCAGGCCCTTCGATGGCCCCCTTGCGCCCGCTCAGGGCGTAGGCCCCACGGGCGGCCCCAGGTGCGGCCCCAGGTGCGGTCGCGGGTGCCGGGGTCCCGCCCGCCAGGCGCGAATAATGGAACTCGTGCCCCCTGGCCCTGGTCCCGGCCGGGCCGAGGGGCGTATCGCCCAGGAACACGGCCTCCCTGTAGCCCAGGGCCGCGAAGCGCTCGCCCATGACGGCCCGGCAGGGGAAGACCCCGCACATGGGCCAGGAGCGGCCCTCCCCGTTCTCAACGGCCTCCACGGCCTCCATGAGCACCATGAAACCGCCGCACTCGGCGTACACGGGTTTGCCCGAGGCGCAAAATGCCCGGATGGAGGCCAGCATGGACCCGTTGCCCGAGAGCTTGGCCGCGTGCAGCTCGGGGTAGCCGCCCGGCAGGTAGAGCCCGTCCAGGCCCGGAGGCAGGGTGGCGTCTTCCAGGGGCGAGAAGGGCACGATCTCGGCCCCGGCCAGCTCCAGCAGGCGCAGGTTCTCCTCGTAGCAGAAGCAGAAGGCCCGGTCCCGGGCCAGGCCCAGGCGCACGCGGGCGGGCGGGGCCGTGGACGGGATTGGTGCGTCGGGCGCGGGCACGAGCGCGGCCGCAGGCAGGCGGGCCAACAGGGCCGCCGGGTCCAGGGCCTCCACCCAATCGGCCAGGCGGGTCAGCCAGTCGGGGGGCGTCCGGGCGTCCTGCGCGGTGACCAGGCCCAGGTGGCGCGAGGGCAGCGCGATGTCCGGGGCCTTGGGCAGGCAGCCCAGCAGGGGCACGCCCGCGCGCTCCATGGCCTCGGCCAGAATCTCGCGGTGGCCCGGCCCGCCCACGCGGTTGAAGACCACCCCGGCAAGGTGCAGCTCCGGGTCGAAGCGGGCGAAGCCCTGGGCCAGGGCCGCCGCGCTGCGTGCCATGCCCGAGGCGTCCGCCACCAAAAGCGCGGGAATACCCAGCAGCTTGGCCATGTGCGCCGCGCTGCCTAGCTCGCTCGTACCCGAGAGTCCGTCGAAGAGGCCCATGGCCCCCTCCACAAGGGCCGCGTCCCCCCCGGCTGCGTAGCGGCCGAAAATTTCCCGGTTGGCCCGGGGGGAGAGCATCCAGGAGTCCAGGTTGTGGCTGGTTCGCCCACAGGCCAGGGCGTGCAGGCCGGGGTCGATGAAGTCCGGCCCGGTCTTGAAGGGGCGCGCGTCCAGGCCCGCGCGGCGCAACCAGGCCAGCAGCCCCAGCGTCACGGAGGTCTTGCCGCACCCCGAGTGGGTGCCGGACACGAGCAGGGTTTTCGTCATGGCCCGGCGATGATAGGGGAACTGTCAGACATGGACAAGCACACCGAAAAGCTGCTGCGCACCATACCCGGCATCGGCCCGGCCATGGCCCGCGACCTCTACAGCCTGGGCGTCCGCGCCCCGGAGGACCTTGCCGGGCGCGACCCGCGGCAGCTCTACGACCAGCTCCGGGAGATGTCCGGCGGCAAGCTGGACCGCTGCGTGCTCTACGTGTTCCGCGAGGCGGTCTACTACGCCTCGACGCCGCCGGAGAAGCGCGATCCCGAAAAGCTCAAGTGGTGGAACTGGAAGGACCAGTCCCCCTAACGCTTCAAATCCCCAAAGTTCCTGCGCACCTGATCCAGGCGCTCCCGGTAGCCCTTGGCGTCCCCATACGCGAAGAAGAACCTGTAGCGGCTGTGCACCGCCTTCACCGGCCGGGCGTGGCGCACCGGGCACCAGAACTGCTCCGTCCTGGCGGCCACCTCGGCCACGTAGGCGATCACCCCGTTGAAATAGCTGCAATAGGCGCAGTTCACCTTCTCGATCCAGTTGAGGTAGCGCAGGGTCTGGCGGTCCATGACCACGTAGTCGCCCCGCTTCACGCGCGGGATGCCGTACACCGGGAAGCAGGCCAGCTGGTACAGGCTCACCACCACGTCCATGATCACGCAGGGGATCAGGGCCGACCAGATCACCGGGATGGTCAGGATCATCATCACGCCCGAGTCGTACACGTAGTCCGACCACTTGGCGGCCAGCTCCCGGTGGTAGGCCTCCACCTCACGGGCGAAGCGGACCTTCTTGTTCCTGATGGTGTAGAGGAACTCGTTCTCGGTCTTGCGCAGCTCCTCCACGAGTTCCTTTTCCAGCTCCTCGATGCTCTCCAGTATCTCGTCCACCCTGCTCATGAGCCGTCCCCTTCTCGACGTATACGGGGAAGGCTCCCCTGCCTCGGCTGATAGCATTCCCGGGGCCGGGCCGCAGCCATTTTCACCCGGCCCGCGCCCCGGGCCGAAACGATAGACCGGGGGCCGGGGCACTGCCCCGGCTCCCGGCACCCTCTCGCGCCGCCAGCCCGGAACCGCGCAAAAACCGGGCCCGCGGCGCGTTCATGGGCTCTCACGCGGTGAGCTTCGCCGCGATCTGGGCCACGTGCCTGCCCTGCCAGACCGCGCCCTCCAGGTCGATCTCGGAGGGTATGCGCGAGCCGTCGGCCCCGGCGATGGTGCTGGCCCCGTAGGGGCTGCCGCCCTTGACCACCTCCACGCCCGTCTGGCCCTGGTAGGCGTAGGGCAGGCCCACGATGACCATGCCCTGGTGCAAGAGCGTCACGTGGAAGGTCAGGATGGTGGATTCCTGCCCGCCGTGCTGCGTGGCCGAACTGGCGAACACCGAGCCCACCTTGCCCACCAGCGCGCCCTGGACCCACAGCCCGCCCGTGGCGTCCAGGAACTGGCGCATCTGGCCGCACATGTTGCCGAAGCGCGTGGGCGTGCCGAAGATGACCGCGTCGGCCTTGCCCAGCTCCTCCACGGTGCACACGGGCACGTTGGCCATGAGCTTCTGGGTCTGCGTGGCCCCCATCTTCTCCAGCACTTCGGGGGGCAGGGTCTCGGGCACGCGTCGCAGCACCGGGGTGGCGCCTGGCACCTGGGCCACGCCCTGCGCCACGGCCTGGGCCATGGTGTGGATATGTCCGTACATGGAATAGTAGACGATGAGCACGTTCATGCGAACCTCCGTTCGTCGGTCTGAGTTCCCATGCTACCTCATTTCACATAAAAGCAAAGACCCGAATGTTGACTGGCGCGATGCCCCGGCGTAGAGCGCGTGTACGAATCGCCGAATCCCGCTGGAGCGGGAGCGGGGGAACCACCCAACGGGGCGCATCGCTGCGTGTGTCGCGTCCATGAAAAACATGTCCATGTTTTTCATGGAACAATAATGATTTTAAATTATTATCCTCAAAATTCATACTCACTGTCTTTTGAGGGCGTCACGCAAGGCGTAGGGCAACCTTTCGGCCCGAGCCCGTCAGCTAACCTCGCAGGCGTCGAAGGGGCTTCCGTACGTTGCGGGGCCTCCTCCCCCGCAACCTCAACCGGAGTTACGCGCATGCGTTCCTGCTCCCTGCCAGGAGAGAACGGCCCCGCTCACGGGGCCGCCTGCACGCCGTCCCAACAGGCGACGCTGGCCCTGGCCGCCCTGGGCATCGTCTACGGCGACATCGGCACCAGCCCCCTCTACACCATCCAGGAGTGCTTCCACGGCCTCCACGCCATGCCCGTGACGCCGCAGAACGTCCTGGGTGTGCTCTCCATGGTCTTCTGGTCGCTGATGATCGTGGTCAGCCTCAAGTACGTGGTCTTCATCCTTCGCGCGGACAACAAGGGCGAGGGCGGCATCTTCGCCCTGCTGGCCATGCTGCGCGGCGGCCCGGCCAGCAAAGGCAAGCACTGGCCCCTGATGCTGCTCATGGCCGCCTTCGGCGCCGCCCTGCTCTACGGCGACGGCGTCATCACCCCGGCCATATCCGTGCTCTCCGCCGTGGAGGGCCTCAACGTGGCCACCAAGGCCGCGGCCGATTTCGTGGTGCCCATCACCTGCGGCATCCTCGTCACCCTGTTCATGTTCCAGAAGCACGGCACGGCGGCCATCGGCAACGTGTTCGGCCCGGTCATGGTGCTCTGGTTCCTGGTGATCGGCGGGCTTGGGCTCTACTCCATCCTCATGGCCCCCGGCATCCTCCACGCCCTCAACCCGGCCCACGCCGTGGAGTTCTTCGCCCTCAACGGCTTCCACGGCACCCTGGCCCTGGGCTCCGTGGTGCTGTGCATCACCGGCGGCGAGGCCCTCTACGCCGACATGGGCCACTTCGGCCGCACGCCAATCCGGCTCTCCTGGTACTTGATCGTCCTGCCGGGGTTGCTGCTCAACTACTTCGGCCAGGGGGCGCTCCTGCTGCGCAGCCCGGAGGCGGCCTTCAACCCGTTCTACTCCATGGTGCCCGAGGCCGCGCTCTACCCCATGGTCGCCTTGGCGACCATGGCCACGATCATCGCCTCCCAGGCCATGATCTCGGGCGTGTACTCCCTGACGCAGCAGGCCATCCACCTGGGCTTCACCCCGCGCATGCTCATCGTGCACACCTCGCACAAGGCCATCGGCCAGATCTACATGCCCAGCGTCAACTGGGCGCTCATGTTGGCCTGCCTGACCCTGGTGGTCACCTTCGGGCAGTCGAGCCGCCTGGCCGGCGCCTACGGCATCGCGGTGACCGCCACCATGGCCATCACCTCGGTGCTCTACTTCGAGGTCACCCGCGTGAACTGGGGCTGGCCCCTGTGGAAGAGCCTCCCCCTGCTGGTGCTCTTCCTGGCCTTCGACTGCTCCTTCCTGGGCGCGAACCTGCTCAAGGTGGTGGACGGCGGCTGGATCACCCTCTCCATCGCCGTGGCCCTGCTGACCCTGATGGTCACCTGGCGCGACGGACGCGCCCTGCTGGCCAGGCACTACAGCAACATGCGCATGCCCCTGGACATCTTCCTGAGAGACATGGCCGACTACAAGCCGCTGCGCACCTCGGGCACGGCCGTGTTCATGTCCATCTCGCCCGAGGGCGTGCCCCACACGCTGCTGCACCACTTCAAGCACAACGAGGCCCTGCACGAGCGCGTGGTGCTGCTCTCCATCACCTACGCGGAGGTGCCCCAGGTGCCGCGCGACGAGCGCCTGACCATTCAGGACCTGGGCCAGGGCTTCCACCGGATCGTGGCCCGCTACGGCTTCATGGAATCCCCCCAGGTGCCCGAAATCCTGGAGCTGGCCACCGAGAAGGGCCTGCCCATGGACGTCTACTCCACCTCGTTCTTCCTGGGGCGCGAAACGCTCCTGACCACGGGCGACTCCCGCATGTCCAACTGGCGCAAGGTGCTCTTCACCTTCATGTCGCGCAACTCCTGGAACGCCACGTCGTTCTTCAACATCCCGCCGGGACGCGTGGTGGAGCTGGGCAACCAGGTGGAGCTGTAGCGGGAAGAATATCAGGGAGGCGCCGCCTCCCCGAACCCCTCTGCCCAGGCTCTCGGGCAGGGGAGTGACTCCCCTGCACCCCCAATCATGGTCCGGCGGTCTGCCGGGAATCTGGGGCGGGAACGCACACATCAAAAACAAAACGCCGGGAAGACCCGGCGTTTTGTTTTATTGGAGATAAGAAGGGATTGGCGAATCAGTCTTTGCCGCCCCGGCGCGCAAGCTCCAGCTCGGCCCGGGCGATCTCGTCCCAGCCGAAGCGGCAGGCCACGCAACCGGCCTGCTCCACCAGCTCGGCGCGGCGGGCCGGGTCCTCCAGGATGCGCAGCACCTCGGCGGCGAAGCCCCGCACGTCGCCCTGGGGCAGGCGCACCATGCCGCCGGGGAAAATCTCGTCGTAGATGGCCAGGTCGTAGGCGACCACGGGCAGCCCGCTGGCCATGGCCTCCACGGCCACCTGCCCGAAGCTCTCGTAGTGGCTGGGCATGCAGAAGCACCCGGCGTTCTTGAGCAGGCGCACCTTCTCCGCGCCCTGTTTGAAACCCAGCAGGTCCACGTTGCCTGCGAGCCCGGCCGCCGCGATCTCATCCCCCAGGCGCTTGAACCAGGCGTCGCTGCCCCCGCCGATAACGGCCAGGCGGGCGTCCGGGCGCTTGTCGCACACCGCGCGCCAGATCTTCACCAGGTCCAGGAGGCCCTTCTGGGGGTGCAGGCGGCCCAGGAACACGCCGTCGTACTTCGGCGTCTCCGGCAGGACCTCCACGTCGCTGAAGGCCCCCACGTCCACGCCCATGGTCACCACGGTGACGGCCTTGGGGTCCACCCCGCGGGCCAGCAGCGTGTCGCGGTCCAGGCTGTTGAGCACCAGGAGCCTCGCCCCGAACAGCCTGGCCAGCCCCACGGCCAGCATCTGGGTGGACCAGTACAGGAGCCCCCGGATGGTGGGCACGCGCCAGCGAGGGCGGAACACGTTCTCGTAGCCCTTGAACGGGTTGGGCGCGATGAGGAACACGCACACCGTGAGCGCGGCCCTGGGGTTGCGGATCTTGGCCAGCAGGGCGGGGATCAGGTCCACCAGGAAGTCGGAGGGCGCGTATACGGCGTCCACGGGCTCCGGGTAGGGCATGAACAGGCAGCGGAAGAGCCGCCAGAGGTACGTCTTGAGCACGTTGCCCAGGCTGTCGGCCTCGCTCTCGAAGGGCTCGGGGAACACCTGGTACTCCATGCCCCGCACGTCCTGGGATTCGAAGACGCCGATCTGGCGCTTGGGCAGCATCACGGAGAGGCGCTCGCCCCCGGCCAGCCAGCGGCGGGCGATCTCCGAGAAGCGGACCTCGCTGCCGTCGCGGTTTTTCGTGTTCACGCGGCCCATGGCCGGGATGAATATGCGCATATGAGTCTCGTGCCTCCGGCGGCCAGGGAACTTCGTTCCCTGGACCCGTTATTGCTTCGCGGGCTTCGGCGCGCCCTTTTTGAACCCCGGCAGCGCCACCACGGCCAGCCCGGCCAGGATCAGGGCCATGCCCGCCATGCGGCGCGGGCCGAAGGTCTCGCCCATGGCCAGCTTGGCGCAGACCGCCCCGAACACGGGGATCAGCAGCGAGAACGGGGCCACCGTGCCCGCCGGGTAGGTGTTGAGCAGCTTGCCCCAGCCCCCGTAGCCGATGATTGTGGCGAACACGGTCAGGTAGAGCACCGCGCCCACCCCCGAAAAATTCAGGTGCGTCAGGGCCTGCGCGATGCGCTCCTGCCCTTCGAAAGCCCAGGACAGCCCCAGCAGCGGCAGCGGCGGGATCAGGCTGAGCCAGGCGATGAGCCCGAGCATGTCCACCTTTTTGGCCCCGCGCATGAGGATGTTGCCCACGCTCCAGAACATGGCCGCCCCCAGGATGAGCAGGAAGCCGGCCAGGGTCACGCCGCCCGCTCCGGCGGTCATGCCGATGAGGCCGAGCCCGGCCAGGGCCACAAGCGACCCGGCGGCCTGGCGCATCCCCGGCTTCTCGCCCAGCACCAGGGCCGCCACCGCGATGGTGATGAAGGCCTGGAACTGGAGCACCACCGAGGCCAGGCCCGGGGGCATGCCCACGGCCATGCCCAGAAAAAGCAGGCTGAACTGGGCCACGAACCAGGCCAGCCCAAGCGACACCAGCCTCGTCCAGGACATGTCCGGGCGGGGCAGGAAGGGCGCGAGCAGGGCCACGGGCACGAAGCGCAGCGCGGCCAAAAGCAGCGGGGGGAAGGAGTCCAGCCCCACGCGGATGACCACGAAGTTGCCGCCCCAGAGCGCCACGACCAGCAGGGCCAGAAGAATATCTTTGGGTTTCACTGCTCTTTTGCCGCTTTCAGGAAGATGCCTCCGGCGGGCAAAGAGGGCGCTGCCCTCTCTGCACTCTCCCGCCAAAGGGACTTCGTTCCTTTGGAATCCTACATCGCTTCGCGTCGATCACCGGCTGCACTGACTGACAGCAGGCTCTGATATAAAGTGTACCTATCGCCGCTTGCGGCGATGGCGGTCCGCCGGGGCGAGCGCCGCTCTAGGCGCGGTCCCGGCGGCATCCCCCCGCGCCCCCCTGCACAACCCGCACGAATCCCGCGAAGCCGTCGCCGGGTCCAGGGGGAGGCCCTCCCCCTGGCGGGTGCAGGGCAGCGCCCTGCCGGGGGTCCGGGGGCTGGCCCCCGGCTCTTCGCTATCTCTTCTTCCGCGCCAGCTCGTAAATCCCTTCCAGCTTGGCTGCCACGGCGTCCCAGTTCAGGGTCTCCTCAATGAGCCTGCGGGCGTTCTCACGGATGGCGTCCCGCTTCGTCTCGTCCGTGAGGGCCTCCACGACCTTGACCCCGAAGGCCTGGGCGTCGCTGACCGGGGCCACGTAGCCGCAGTCGTTCTCGGTGAGGAAGCGTTCGATCTCGCCCACGGCGTTGGAGACGATGGGCACGCCCGAGGCCAGGTAGTCACCGAAGCGGATGGGGAAGCGGGCCTTCTCGATGGGGTCGTCGTCCATGGGCAGCAGCAGGGCGTCGGCCGCGGCCAGATAGGCGGGCACCTCGGCGGGCGGCTTCTCCCCCAAGCGGAGGATGCGGCCGTCGGCGCGTTCCACGTAAGGCTGCAGACGGCGCTCAAAATCAGCCGGGATGTGCATCTTGCCCAGGAAGGCCAGGCGCAGCTCGGGCACGTCCTGGCGGGCGCGCTCGTAGGCGTCCAGCAGTTGAAAGAGCGACTCGGTGTAGGTGTGCCCCATGGAGAGCACCATGGGAGCGTCCCCGGGCATCATGGCGTCCAGCCCGGTGGCGGCGCGGGCCTGCATCTTGTCCAGCGGGCTCCTGCCCATGGTGGGGCAATTGGGAATGTAGTGGATGCGCGCGTCCGGCACACCGGCGGCCCGGAAGGAGTCCATGAGCATGGCGCTGGCGGCGGTGCACTGGCGGGCCATGCGGGGCATGGTGTCGTTGCACCAGCCCACGAAGCGCTGGTAGAGCCCGGGGTGCTGGTTGGCGAAGCCGCCCTTCCAGAGGTCGTCGTGGTCGAGCACTATGGGCAGGCCCGGGCGCAGGTAGTGCGCGGCCAGGGTGGGCACGGCCATGGGGTGCAGGGGGAAGGCGAAGGTGTGCAGCACGTCGCACTTCAGGGCCAGGGCGTAGGCCGTGTTGTAGAGCATCCGCAGGCTGTGCAGGGTGTGGAAGCCCTTCAGCCGGTACTTGGGCAGCAGCACCGTGGTCAGCCCGCCCTCCACGCGCTTGGTGGTGGCGAGGGTGTCCTCCCGGTTGGCGCACAGCAGGGTGACCTTGTGCCCGCGCCGCACCAGGCCGCGCGCCAGGTGCACGCAACGGAAGTAGGTGCCGTAGTTCTCCACATTGTGGTTCAAAAAGAGAATATGCATCGTGGGGTCTCGTCCGTTTCAACCAGGATTATGTGCGGCGGCGCGCCTTGGCGCGCGGGGGACGTTCGCCGGATTGCGCCCCGGCGTCAAGGGGTTCGTTTTTTGCGCCGCCCGCGCGGCACGGCCCATGCGGCCAGCCCGAGGCAAGCCGACCCGGCCAGCGCCCAGACCGCCAGGGTGACGCGCTCACCCAGGGAGCGCAGGCGCTGCGGCGCGTAGAGCACGTCCACAGGCCCCTGCCAGCCGGTTTCCGCGGGCGAGAGATAGGCGTTCATGAACCCGTAGGCCTTGATGGGGGCGCGCTCGTCCGCCCGCCAGTTCGGGTTGTGGCTCTCCGAGAAGAGCAGCACCCGCCCGGACGCCTGCGGGGCCACGGCCTTGTAGTGGGCCTGGTCCACGCGCTCCAGGGCCAGGGGCGGCGTCGGCTCGTGGAGTTCCTCCGGCCCCTGGCGCAGCACGATCAGATCGCAGGCTTCGTCCGGCCCGCCCGGCGCACCCTGCACGGTCAGTCGCGCGGGGGCGTCCGGCCCGGCGTCCACCGGGCCGAGGTCGCGCCAGTGAGGGCCTTGGGGGCCGAGAATGCGCGCGCTGGCGCGGTACTGGCCAGGGCGCGGGGGAGACGCCTCGAAGGCTGCGGGCAGGGCCACGCCCTGGCCCATGCAGACCGGGCCGACAGGGCTTTGGGCCTTGAGGCGCAGCCGCATGGGCGTGTTGGGAGAGTTGGCCAGGGAGTGCAGCTGGGCCTGGCGCATGCTCACGCGGATGCGCACCGTGCGGCAGGCGGCCTGCACGTCGGAGCGCATGCGGCGGCCGTAGACGTCCTCCCAGGCGTTGCCCATGCCCCCGGCCAGCTCGAACAGCGGGCGGTAGGGGCCGCCGTCCACGGACCACTCGGCCCGCACGAAGGAGACGCCCTCCGGGTCCCCGAACAGGCGCGGGTAACATTCCAGCTCGAAACCGGAGGCGGGCCGGGGCAGCTCCACGGCGAATTCGGCCACGCCGACGTCCGATCCTTCGGCGGCCAGCATACCCGCGCCCGCGCCGTCCACGGACTCCTGGCGCAGGTTCGCGGTGGCCAGGGAGATACCGGGCAGCTCGGCCAGCAGGGGCTCGTCCCAGGAGTCGGCCGCCAGATGGGAACCGGGCAGCGCGCAGGACGCGGCCCCGAACAGGGCCAGCGAGCCGCGCGCGGGCGGGAAGGCGGCGTCCATGGCGGCGCGCGCCTCGCCCAGGACGGCCTCGGGCACGGCCAAAACCCCGGAGACCACGGCCCCGCGCCCGGGTGACTCGAAAACCAGCGTGCCCCCGGATTCAGGGGCGAGGCCCAGGTCGACCCAGCGCCAGCCCCGGTCCAGCAGCTCGGGCCTGTCCGCCGGGCGCAGCTCGCGGCCGTCCAGGCTTGCGGAGGGTCCCCACTGGCCGGGCACGGCGGCCACCCGGGCCAGCAGGCGCAGGGCGCCGCCCTTGGGCAGGGGCACCTCAAGGCGGGCAGGGCCGTCGCTCACCAGCGCGGCCCCGTTGAGCGGCGAGCCCTCGAACCAGATGTGCCGGTCCCAGCGCTCGGCCAGGGAGGCCCAGCCCGGGGGCAGGGCGCGGCCGGCGGACGCGGCGGGAATCCAGGAGCCGGCGGGCAGCCAGGGCAGCAGCAGCTCCGGCCAGGATGCGCCCCAGGAGCGCAGGCCGCCCGAAGCGTCGCCCAGGCCCGCCAGGGTCTCTCCCTCCGCATCGGTTCCGAAAACCTGGGCCTCGGCGGCGAAAAGATCCCCGGGCAGCTCGGCCAGGCCCGCCAGCAGGGGCGCGCCCCCGGAGGCCAGGGCCAGGGTGCGGGCGGTGCGCAGGCGCGGCAGGTACCCGGCATTGTCCAGCACCGTGAACGGGCCGCGGCTCCACTGCGGGTCCGGGCGCAGGTCGCGCTGGGCCGCCAGGAAACGGGGCAGGCTGTCGCCCGGATCGGACAGCGTCTCGGGGCCGCGCTTCACGCGGGGCATCCAGCCGAAATCGGAGTAGCTGAGCGCCGGAACCGCCGCGTCGTAGACCACGCGGCGCACCGCGCCCAGGCCCAGCAGACGCCCGAAGGAGTCCGTGAGCGGCTCGGGCCGGTTGACCATGGAGAGCAGGAAGCGCCCGAATGGCTGGCCCACGAAGGTGGGGCCGATCAGGCTGTCCTTGCCCAGCAGGCCGAAGTTGCGGGTGAGCGAGGTGGCGGGCGGCGCGGGCACGTCGCCGGTGGGCCCTGCCACGGTGGGCAGCACCGTGATGCGGTAGAACCCAGGGTCGTCGTGGAGCGCCCGCACCAGCTCGCGCTCCTCGCCTGGCAGGTGCTGGAGCATGAGCGACATGGTCTGGGTGGTGGCGTTGCGCGGCACGGTGAGCGCCCCGCTCCACCAGGGCCAGAGGTAGACTCCGGCGGCCGAGGCGGCCAGCAGCCCGGCCAGAACGCCGGGCCAGCGGTAATCCCGCCAGAAGGATCGCCGGCGCACCGCCTCCAGCCCCAGGCCCACCATGAGCGCCAGGCCCGCCTGGTAGAGCGGCAGCCAGCGCATGGGCCGGGCCATGAGGAAGAAGACCATCTGCACCCGGGCCAGCAGCCCTTCATAGAGGATGCGGCCGGGCCAGGTCTGCACGCCGGAGAGCATCCAGAACCCGCCCAGCAGGCACAACGCCCCGAACCACTTGAGCGAGCGCGGCCTCACCGGGGCCATGAGACCCAGCAGGGCCAGGCCCAGCAGGGCGAAGGCCGAGACGATCCAGGGCTCGCGGAACGCGCCTTCCACTGGGTAGGCCTGCTCCGTGCCCATGCCCAGGTTGTCGGTGTGTCCGATCATGGCCATGCGGGGCGGGGCGGAGAAGTCCTTATAGAGATGGAGGTAGTGGGCGCGCACGTCCTCCATGCGCTGGTTGTACTTGGCCCCGGCCGAGCCGGTGGCGGCGGCGGGCAGCAGCCAGTGGGCCTGGGCCCCGAGCACCACGCACCCGGCCACGGCCAGCACGGCCAGGGGCCGCGCCCCGCGCGCCGCGATCACGGCGGCGACCGCCCAGACCAGCAGGAACGCGGCCGTGAGCACGATGCCTATGGGCGAGGCCGAAAACCCCAGCGCCCCGGCCATGCCGCAGCCCAGGGCCCAGGCCCAGAAGGCCGGGCCTCTTGCGGAGGCGGCCCGCTCCGCGAAGTAGACGGCCCAGGGGGCCAGGGCCAGGGCGAAGCCGATCTCGAAGCCGTGGCCCGAGATGGCCATGGTGTATGTGCGCGGGTTGAACTGGCTGAGCAGGCATACCGCGAGGCTGGACACGAGCCCGAGCCCGAGCCTGCGGCAGAGCAGCCAGTATCCGGCCGCCCCGGCCAGGGCGTAGAGCAGGAAGTGCAAGCGGGCCAGGGCCGCGCCGCCCAGGAAGGAGAGGCCCCGGCGCATGAGGGCGTCGAAGGCCCAGTAGATGCCGTTGAACGTGGCCGGGGAGCCCAGCTCGAACACGGAGGACCAGGCGTCCTTGGAGATGGAGCCGTAGGCCTCCAACTGCGTGGGATAGGGGGGGATGGTCTGGTCCCAGTTCTGGTAGACGTAACCCGGCTCGAAGAGCAGGCCCCGGTACGAAACCACGAACAGGCCCGCCACCAGGCAGCAGGCGGCGAGGAGGCCCCACAACGAGCCCGGGGGCGACCCGGGGACGGAGCGGTGCGGGGGGCTGGGGCGTGCGCTTGTCACGCCGGGTCAGTGCCACGCCCGGCAGGTTTTGAAAAGGGCCGGGAGGAGCGGGATCGCACGGGCGCGCCCGGAGCAGTTCCCGATTTTCTTTTTGCCGGAGCTGGGGTACTCAGGGAGGGCGCCTGACGTTCCACGGGGCCGGTGAGGGCCGGGACGACTTGTTACAAATTGCACAAGCAGCGGCGCGCCCATGAGGCGGACCCCGCCCGCCCACGGGGCATACCCAAAAAAAATCCTGAAAAAAACCAGCGTGAACCCTTTGGCGCGTTGACGTAAAGAGCGCCCTTGTGGTAGGCCAGCCGGACTTGTGAAGCAATGCACGAGTTCCGGGGCCGCACGGGAACGCCTCCGAGAGGCACGCGAGAGGCCCGGATGATCCTTAAAAAACGAGACAAGTCTAACTGGGACGGCATCGAGAAAGCCGCCATGATGGGCACGAACTTCGTCGCCCACACGGTGGTCGGCCTGGTGATCGGCTACTATTTCGACAAGTGGCTGAACACCGCGCCCTGGGGGTTGATCGTCTGGCTGCTGCTGGGCATCGTGGCGGGCTTCCGCGACATGTACCTGCAGGCCATGAAGATCACCCGCTCTCAGTCCCTGGGCGGCCCGCATTCCGTTAAGGACGCGGGGCAGGATACAACCCAGGACAAGTCCCAGGCGGACGCCGCCAAGCCAGAGGTGGCCCCGGAGGAGAAGCCCGGAGGGAAGAAGGATGCGTGAGCGCCTCGATTCTCTTCTGGAGCGGGCCGGGTTCCACCACGCGGAAGGCCGCGAACTGGTGCGGATGCAGATCGCCATTGCCACGGGGCTGAGCCTCGCGGCGGTGTCCATCTCCGAGCTGTCGGACTGGGGATGGGCCTTCATGGGCGGTGCGGCGCTCATCACGGTGAACTTCTGGTGGCTGGTCAAGTACGCCCAGAACGTGATGAGCAACGCGGCGGGAGCCGCGGGCGGAGCGTTCTTCAGGTTTTTCGTGCGCCTCGGCGTCACCGGGGCGGGGCTTTATGCGATGATCGTCGAGGCGGGGTGGCCTGTGTGGGCCATCGTGGCGGGGACGATCACTGTGATGGTGACCATTCTGGTGTGGGGGGCCCGTAAAAGGGCCAGGTCTAACAGCGCGAAGGAGGCCTAGGGCTATGGCTGGCGGATTGGAACATCCGGTATTGTTTTTGGAAATGGCGGCCAAAGGTGCGGGGCTGAACATCCCCAACGAGGTTCTCTTCGCCTGGTTGGCCATGGCCTTGCTCATCACCCTGGGCCTTATCACTTCTTCCAGGCTGCAGATGGTGCCCGGCGGGCTTCAGAACTTCTTCGAGTACATGATCGGAGGGCTGGAAAACTTCACCGTGGAGACCATGGGTGAAGACGGCCGCCGCGTATTCCCGGTTCTGGCCGGCATCTTCATGTTCATCCTGACCTGTAACTTCATGGGCCTGGTCCCGGGCTTCGACTCGGCCACCAACGCCATCAACACCAACGCGGCCATGGCCGTGTTCGTGTTCGTCTACTACAACTACTGGGGCATCAGGAACTGGGGCCCCGGCTACATCAAGCACTTCATGGGCCCCATGCCCGCGCTGGCTCCCATGATGCTCATCCTCGAATTCATGAGCCACCTGGCCAGGCCGCTGTCGCTCACCCTGCGACTCTTCGGCAACGTCCGCGGCGAAGAACTGGTTCTGATGCTGCTGTTCATGCTGGCGCCCATCGCCGCCACGCTGCCCATCTACTTCCTGTTCACGCTTGCCGACTTCATCCAGGCCTTCGTGTTCTTCATGCTGACCCTGATCTACCTGAAGGGAGCTTTCGAACACGCCCACTAAACCGGGGGAAATGGTCATTTGACCAAACAACATACCACATTCGAGGAGACTACTCATGCGTAAGGTTCTTTTCACCGCTCTGAACACCGTCGCCCTGCTGGGCCTGGCCTCCCTGTCCTTCGCCGCTGACGGCTCCGCCGTTGGCGCCATGTCCGCCTGGGGCGCCGCCGTCGGCATGGGCCTGGCCGCTCTGGGCTGCGGCATCGGTCAGGGCATCGGCGTGAAGGGCGCTTGCGAAGGCATGGCCCGCAACCCCGAGATCGGCGGCAAGCTGACCACCACCCTGATTCTGGGCCTGGCCTTCATCGAATCCCTGGCCATTTACGCCCTGGTCGTCTGCCTGCTGCTCATGTTCGTTAAGCCCTTCGGCGCTTAATCACGACATGTTCGCCGGGAGGTCCCGCTGGGACCTCCCGGTTTTTTCTTCCACCCGATCCCCCCAACTGCCCATATGGTGAAGAGCGAACACATACCGCGCGCCACAATCCAGCGACTGGCCCTCTACGTCCAGGTGCTGGAGACCTTCCGCCGGGAGGGATCGGAGGTCGTCTCCTCCGAGACCCTGGCCAAGGCGTGCAACGTGAACCCTTCCCAGATTCGCAAGGATCTCGCCTACTTCGGCGAGTTCGGCGTCCGCGGGGTGGGCTATTTCGTCCAGGATCTCATCTCCTCCATCAAGCAGGCCCTGGGCGTTGACCGGGTCTGGAAGGCCGCCCTGGTGGGCGTGGGCAACCTGGGCAAGGCCCTCTTGCGCCATCAGGACTTCCCGCGCAGGGGCTTCCACATCGTGGGCGCCTTCGACTGTGACCCCTTCAAGATCGGCGAGGAGGTCTCCGGGCTGGAGGTCATCTGCTCCAGACGGCTCAAGGAGAAGGTTGAGGAGCTCGACATCGAGATCGGGCTGATCACCACCCCGCCCGAGCGCGCCCAGCGCGCCGCAAACTACCTGGCGGACGCGGGCGTTCGGGGCATCATCAACTTCGCTCCGGCCCGCCTGACCCTGCCCGATGACATCCACGTGGAATACGTCGATTTCTTCCACCACCTCTACGCCGTGGCCTTCAACCTGACCCTGGACAAGGCCGAAAAAGAATAGCGTCGTTCCAACGGGTCCCTCAATTTTCAGGCCTGATTTTCTCGAGCACATTTTCCTCGTTTTCGGCTATCTCCCCATCATCGCCCGGCGTCCCAGCCGAGACTCGCTCATTGAGGAGGCACCATGCACCGTCACGTCGCGCTGCTGACCGACTTCGGCCTGGAAGACCCCTACGTGGGCCAGATGAAGGGTGCGCTGGCCATGCACGGGCCGTGCGTGCCCGTGGTGGACCTGTGCCACCACGTCGCCCCCTACAACACGCTCCAGGCCGGTTTCATCCTGAGGGCCAGCTACGCCCACTTCCCGCCCGGCACCGTGTTCGTGAACGTGGTGGACCCTGGTGTGGGCGGTGACCGGCGCATCGTCATCCTGGAAGCCCTTGACCGCTTCTTCCTGGCACCGGACAATGGCCTGCTGACCATGATGCTGGATGCATCGCCGTCATGCCGCGCCCACTCGGTGGACATGTCGCATTTCCCGCGCGCCTCCTGCACCTTCCACGGCCGCGACATCTTCGCCCCCCTGGCCGTTCGGCTGGCCCTTGGGGCGGCCCCGGACGTGCTGGCCCAGGCCATCGACCCGGCGGGCCTCGTCCGGCTGGACAACGCGCAGGCCAAGGCCACGCCTTACGGGGCGATGGCCCACGTGGCCCATGTGGACCGCTTCGGCAACTGCCTGCTGAACATGGACATCGCCACATGGGAAGAGAAGCTCGCATCCACCAGGACGCTGCGCATGGGGAACGGTCCGGCCTTCAGGCTGGCCACAACCTACGCATCGCTCAATCCCGGAGAGGTGGGCTTCATCGCCGGGAGCCAGGGGGTCATGGAGCTGGCCATGGGGCAGGCCAGCGCGGCCGAACGCCTGAACCTGAGCTTGGGCGACACCCTGAACCTCCATTTCGATTCCGGCGGGATATCGTGAGCCTGGGACTCTTCGGGGCCAGCCTCTCCTTCCTGACGCGCCTGGGCAGACCGCGCATCCTGGCCGAAGGCGAGTTCGCGCGCACCCTGCCCTGGTTCCCTGTCGTAGGGCTTGCGGTCGGGCTGCCGGCCGCCGCTCCCGGCGCGCTCGGGCTGTTCGCCGGGTACCCCTTGATCCTGGGCTGGCTGGCCGTGGGTTTGAGCCTCTGGCTCACGCGCGGCCTGCACGCTGACGGCCTGGCCGACGTGGCCGACGCCTGGGGCAGCGGGGCTGTGGGCGAACGCTTCTGGAACATCATGAAAGACAGCCGCGCCGGCCCCTTCGGGGTGCTGGGGCTGCTGATGGGCCTGGGCGGGCAGGTGCTGGCCTTCGGGGAACTGGCCCGGCAGGGACGGTTCGGGGCCATCGCCTGGTGCTTCGTGCTGGGCCGGGCGTTGTCAGTGCTCGCCCTGGCCGCGAACCGGAACCGGGTGCGGCCCGGATTGGCGTCGCTGTTCGCTCCCGGGGCCACGACCGCCGTCGCCGGGTGCGTTGCGGCCCAGGCCCTGGCGGCTGGGCTGCTGCTGGACGGCTGGCGCACTGTGCTGATCGCCGCCCCGCTCTGCGGCGTGCTGCTCTGGAGGATGAGCGCGCTTTCCCGCAAGCAGTGCGGGTTCAACGGGGATTTCATGGGCGCGGCCATCGTGGCTGGGGAACTGTTGGGGGCGCTGGCCGCGCTGGTTTGATCCGGCTTGGTCGGCCTGATCCGGCCTGGATATTGAATATTTCGCTTATTGTAGCCTCCTTGGGGCGCTCCGCTGGCGGGGGCCATCCGATATATTTGAAGAATATCGAATGGCCCCCG